>CAJOPK010000220.1 GCA_905236255.1 uncultured Selenomonadaceae bacterium
AAAATTATTTCTTCCGCCATGAAGAAGTCAAGAACATTAACGGAGCTTGTGAACTTGCCGGAAAACTTGCCGCCGATGACGAAAAAATTCAGAGGGGAATTGCCGAATCACTTCTCCTGCGTGAAGATAAAGGCGGTACGGTAATTTTCGGTCGGCACATGGTTCTTTTGCATTGCAAGAGCGAATTTATCAAAACGCCGGCTTTCGGAATTTTGCAACTTGGCGCGGGTTTCAAATATCCCGAAGAAAACGGCGAAATTGTCCGGACGGCGATTGTTTTGCTTGCCCCCGCAAATGCCGACGATTGCACGATTGAAACGATCGGTCATATTGCGGCCGTTTTGTTGGACAGGTGGAAATTTATAGAAATTTTGCACGAAGGAAACGGGGACGAAATAAGAAAAGAAGTCCTGAAGATTTTTGAGGACTTTTACAAAAACAAATATCGCGAATTTCTTTGATTTATATGATTGACGAAAAAAATGTGATATACTTTCCGAAAAAAATCGGGAGAAGATGAAGATGTCAAAGCGGGCTTATTGGTTGGTTGACGGCTATAATTTGATTCATGTGTGGAAAGAAATAAACGTGGAAGATTTGGCAACGGCTCGCGAAATTTTGATTCGGAATTTGAGCGAATACGGAGCCTATGAAAAAATTGACGTTACTCTCGTTTTTGATGCCGGAAAAAGTGAAGATGAAGAACGGATCGAAGAATACGGCGAATTTTTCCGGGTAATATACAGCGGCTTTGAAGAATCGGCGGACAGCGTAATCGAAAGACTTGCTTACGAATTTGTCGGGAAAAAAAGAGAAGTTCACGTCGTAAGTTCCGATGCCGCAATAGAAACCGTAATTTTGGGAGCCGGCGCATATCGTCACCCTTCCCGCGAATTTTATCGGGCGGTGAAACGCGCAAAACAACATTTGCGAAAAGAATATCTCGGAAATGTGACTTTGCCGCTCGTAAGAAATGAATTGGGCGACAGAATCGCGCCGGATATTTTTGCGAAGTTGAACGAATTGAGAAAGTAAGCGACAAGTGATAATTTTGGGAAGGAAATTGATAAAATTCGTAAAAATGTTGCAAGGTTAATACATTGATTGTAAAATTTATCGGGAATAAAAATTCGTGGTTTTTTGTGTTGACTGTAAGGAGAATGAACTGAAATGAGCGATAAAATTTTCTTGAACGGCATTGAAGTTTTCGGACATCACGGTTGCGGCGAAGATGAACGGGAACGCGGTCAGGTTTTTGCCGCCGATTTGGAACTCGGATTGGACCTTTCAAAGGCCGGCAAAAGTGACGACATTTCCGACACGATTGATTATGCCGCAGTCATGGAAGAAACAAAAAAAATTATCTCCGGCACTCCCCGCAAATTGATCGAAACCGTTGCCGAAGAAATTGCCGAAACTCTCCTTTCAAAATTTTCTCTCCTCGAAAACGTCAAAATCACAATTCGCAAGCCTTCCGCCGAATTGCGGGGCGTTTTCAATTATGCCGCCGTCGAAATTTTCCGCACCCGCAAATGATTTATTTTTTGGGACTCGGCGCGAATATCGGCAACAGAATTTTTAATCTTTACCGGGCAATCGATGAAATACAAAAAATTTCCGGAGTCGAAATTTTGCAGGTTTCTTCATTTTATGAAACGGCGGCATGGGGCTTGCAAGATCAGCCGGACTTTTTGAACGCGGCGATAAAAATTTCTGCCGAACCGGATTCTTTGAAACTTTTGGACGAACTGCAAAAAATTGAAACCGATTTGGGAAGGGTACGGCGTGAACATTGGGGAGCGCGGACGATTGATATTGACATTTTGCGTGCCGATACCGAAATAAAAAACGATCGGCTGACGGTTCCGCATCCTTATCTTTATGAGCGGGATTTTGCTATGATACCCCTTTCCGAAATAAATCCGGATTTTAAATTTGAATTGAAAGGCGACCGGATCAAAAAATTTGCCGGAAGTCCGGCAGATTTTGATTTGAAAATTGTTGCCTGCGTCGATAAAAATTGCGGCTTGGGTTGTGAAGGCAATTTAATCTTTCATTTCCCGGAAGATTTAAAACATTTCAGATCCCTGACAATCGGCAACACGATAATTTTCGGGCGCAAAACTTTGGCGACTTTTCCCGGGCAAAAACCGCTCGAAAAACGCCGGAACATAATTTTGAGCGAAACTTTGAAAAATGTTGACGGCGCTGAAATTGTCAAAAACATTCCGGAACTTTGGCGAATTTTGAAACCGGAAGATAAAAATTTTGTCGTCGGCGGGGCAAAAATTTACCGGGAACTTTTGCCTTTCACTTCGGAAATTTTTTTGACCGTCGTAAATTCGGAAGGTTGTCCGGATGTTTTTATGCCGGATTTTTCCGCAGAATTTAAACCGGCGGAAACAAAAATTTTCCCGGACTTTGAAATTCGCAAATACATTCGCAAGCAGGGGAAGTGAAATTTTTGGAAATAATCAAGGCGGAGAACGTGAAATTTTTTTACGGTGAGGACGACAAAAAAATTGCGCTGGATAATATAAATCTTTCCATAAACGAAGGTGAATTTTTGGCGATAATCGGGACGAACGGATCCGGAAAATCCACACTCGCAAAACATTTCAACGCATTGCTTTTGCCGGCGGAGGGGAAGGTCACGGTCTGCGGAATTGATACGAAATCGGATGCGGATTTATGGGAGATTCGCAAAAATGTCGGAATGGTATTTCAAAATCCGGACAATGAAATAGTTGCGGCGATAGTTGAGGACGATATTGCTTTCGGTCCGGAAAATTTGGGAATACCGACGAAAGAAATTCGCACCCGTGTTGACTTGGCACTCGAAACGGTCAATTTGAAGGACTTCCGAAAATTTTCTCCGTCAAAATTAAGCGGCGGTCAAAAACAAAGACTTGCAATAGCCGGAGTAATTGCGATGCGTACAAAAATTTTGGTACTCGATGAACCGACGGCGATGCTTGATCCGCAAGGCAGACGGGAAATTTTGGAAACGGCAAAAAAATTGCACTCCTCCGGAATGACGATAATTTACATAACGCATTTTATGGAAGAGGCGGCGGTTGCGGATCGTGTGGCGGTCATGGAAAAAGGAAAAATTTTGAAAATCGGAACGCCCCGCAAAATTTTTTCCGATGTCGAAGAAATGCACCGGCTGGGATTGGAAGTGCCGGCTGCTGCGGAAATCGCGGAGCGTTTGAGAAAAAAAGGTTTAAAATTGTCGCGTGATATTTTGACGGGTTATGACTTGGCAAAAGAATTAAAAAATCTTTGAAAATCAGAAGGCTTTTTTGACTTTGGCTGGTCATGGTTATACCCTTCATTTCTCGTTGCATATGGGGAAAATTTGACGAAGTGCAGCCGTAAGTGATTGTTGCCTAAAATTTTTCTTCGCAGTAAAAAATTTTTTGAATTTCTGCCGGGCGGCAGACTGTTTTTAAACGATTTTGGAATATAATGAGCGCGAAAAATTTAAGAGCTGTGAAGGAAGTGAGGACATGAAAAAGGTATTGTTGATTATGTCGGCGACGATATTTGCATTGGGATTGTTCGCAATCAATGCGGGGCACAATCATGCCGACGCAGCGAGCAAAAGTATTGTTTGGCAGTGCGAAGTCTGTGGCGACAGGGTTTATTGTCAAAGCGAAACAACGGGACCGCCGACCGGAGGTTGTGGCGGCGATTTTTTCAAACGTCATATTTGGCACAGAATGTGATAAGTCTTGATTAATCGAATATGTGTTTTGGTACTCCCCGCAGTTAAGAGCTGTTACGGCTCGTTTCGATAAATGAAATAAAATATCTGAAAGTCTGTCATAGAGCAGATCGATCAGATATTTTTGTGCTATAATGAGTTAGAAGTGATTGGAAGTTACCCGTGTGGGAAATTTAAATGCTCGACAAATGAACTTTCGGGCTTAAATTGAAGGAAGGTGATTTAATGTCTGCCGTATCATTTTTGGTATTTTTAATTTCGTTGGCAGCTTTTGTGTTTTGTTGGCAGAAAAAACGAAAAGCACGTCAATCGGCAGGGGCGGAATATGAAAATGATGAGAGGTTTGAAAGGTTTATTGAACCTCTCCCGGCTAAAGCCGGAAGATTCTTGAAAAGATTGACGATCAAGCCGCCCTTATTCTCAAAGGACTGTCCAAAAGCCCCTCACACGGTCACCTCCGAAGAGCCTTCCGCTTACTTTTAACTTCCG
>CAJOPK010000221.1 GCA_905236255.1 uncultured Selenomonadaceae bacterium
TATGTCGCGAGCAACGCCGTCCCGGCGTCAATCGCGACCTGCCGCCCGTCCGGGGCGGCGCCGCTTGTCCGTAATTTCGGGGTTAAAAATCTGCGTTTATTTATTCGGATCGCCGGAAAATTTTGTGAAACGCCCGTGATGTCAAAAAATTTTTTCATTGACAAAATAAGCAAAATGTTTTACCATTACGGGCGTTGCGGGGGCGTAGCTCAGTTGGGAGAGCGCTTGAATGGCATTCAAGAGGTCAGGGGTTCGACCCCCCTCGTCTCCACCATTAAATGAAATTGAGGAGGATTCGCGTAAGAGCGAATTTTTTTTGTTATTGTCGAAAGGAGCATAAGATTTTCCGATGAAATTCATTCACACTGCGGACTGGCATTTCGGCAAAACTCTGCGCGGCGCGTCCCTTATCGACGATCAGGCTTACATTTCGGAAGAATTTTTCAAAATCGTTGACGAACGAAAACCGGACGTTGTGATAATTGCGGGAGATGTTTACGATCGCGGAGTTCCTTCGGCGGATGCGGTGGAACTGTTTAACGAATTTTTGTCGAAATTGACGGAAAGAAAAACCAAAATCGTCTGCATTTCGGGCAACCATGACAGCGCAACCCGTTTGAATTTCGGCAGCAGTCTTTTTGAGAAATCCGGTTTCTTCTTGAGAACTCAAATTTCCGAAAATCCGGAGCCGATAATATTTCAAGACGATTTCGGCGACGTTTATTTTGCGCCCATTCCCTTTTTTGAACCGGGATTGATTCGCGCAAAATTTTTCCCGAATGACACCGAAAAACGATTGTCTTTTGATGAGGCAAATAAAATTTACATTGATGCCTTGCGCGATAAAATTCCCGCCGGAAAAAGAAGTGTTGCCGTTGCCCATGTCTTTATAAGCGGCGAAACAAAAACCGATTCCGTGCGGGAAATTGTCGGCGGTGCCGACGGAATAAGTGCGGCGCATTTCAAAGACTTCAACTATACCGCGCTCGGTCATTTGCATGCACCGCGAGCCGCCGGCGGCGAATTTGTCAGATATTCCGGCTCCCCTTTGAAATATTCTTTTGACGAAGCCGCTCAAAACAAAAGCGTTACGCTTGTCGAAATGGGTGCGGACGGCAATCCGAAAATCGAAACGATCGAACTTGTTCCGCGCCGTGATGTCCGTGTTGTCGAAGGAACTCTCGATGAACTTTTGAACTTGGAAAAAACCGAAGATTATATTCGGGCGGTCGTCAAGGGCGATACTTCCTTTGTGAATGTTGCGGATCGTTTAAGTTATGTTTTCCCGAATTTGCTTGCAACGGAAAGAGAAGAAAGAATTTATAATTCGGAAGAAATTTCGGATCCGACAAATTCGGTTACCAAACTTTCAATTTCGGATCAGTTTGCGGAATTTTTTTCGGAAATGACCGGCGAACCGCTAAGCGACGAACAACTCCGGGAAATGGAAAATTTTTTGTCGGAACTGCAGAAAAACGACAACGATGATAATTTTTAGTCGGTATTCAAAATGAATTTTATTTTTCAAGCGATAATTGATTTTATCTTCCCGCCGATCTGCCCGATCTGCAAAGATATTTCCGATGAGCGGGGCGAAATTTGCGAGGATTGCGCCGAAAAAATTTTAAAACCCGGCGAATATAAAAATCCGCCCGTGCCGATTGACAAAGTTTTTCGCCTGACAAAATATCGCGGCGGTACAAGAGATATGTTGAGAAGAATAAAATTTACAAACGATTTAAATTCCCTGCCGGCTTTTAAAAGTATTTCGGCACGGGCGGCAAAAATTGAGGACGTTCAAAAATTTTTGTCCGGGACGGATTTTGCCGTGTACGTTCCCTTGAATGAAAAAAGATTGAATGAACGCGGTTACAATCAGACGGAGCTGATTTTTGAAGATTTTTTGAAATCGGAAAAAATCCCGGTCGAAAATATTCTGATTCGCACGAAGGACACAAAACCGCTTTACAATTTGAACCCGGAAGAGAGAAAAAGTACCGTCAGCGGAGCATTTTCCGCAGTTGAAGGAATTGATTTGACCGGCAAAAAAATTTTGATTGCGGACGATATTTTTACGACCGGCGCAACAACTTCCGAATGTGCAAAAGTTTTAAAAAATCTCGGTGCGGAAAAGATTTTTGTCCTTGCCTTTGCATCGGATTTTGGAGAGTTGGAAAATGAGATTGACTGAAATTGACGCTTTAAAATTATTTTCGGAATCGGATTTGCTTGATCTTGCCGGACAAGCCGACGAAATTCGGAAAAAGAAATTCGGCAAGGTCACGACTTTTATAATTGACCGAAACATAAATTACACAAACATTTGCAAAAACGAATGTAAATTTTGTGCCTTTTTCAAGAAGAAAAATCAAGCCGGCGCGTATCTTTTGACGAATGAAGAAATTTTGGAAAAGGTCAAAGAAACCGTCGAAGCCGGCGGAACTCAAGTCATGATTCAGGGCGGCTTGCATCCGGATTTGGGGCTTGATTATTATGAAAATATGCTCCTGAGTATCAAGAAAAATTTCGACATTACGATTCACTCTTTTACGGCAACGGAAATTCAACATTTCGCGAATACGGAAGGCATTTCGATTTCCGAAACTTTGAAAAGGTTACGGGCGGCGGGTCTGGACGGGTTGCCGGGCGGCGGTGCCGAAATTTTGGTTGACGAAATAAGGAAAAAGGTCAGCCCGAAAAAAATAATGACCGACGATTGGCTTAACGTCATGCGCACGGCTCATTCAATCGGCATGAAAAGTACCGCCACAATGGTTATCGGATTCGGAGAAACTCCCGCGCAGAGGATCGAACATATGAAAAAAATTCGCGATCTTCAGGACGAAACCGGAGGTTTTCGCGCTTTTATAATGTGGACTTATCAACCGGGAAATACCGCGCTCGGCGGCGAAAAAACCGGCTCGCACGATTATATGAAAACTCTTTCGCTCTCAAGAATTTTTTTCGACAATGTGGAACATATTCAAGGATCATGGGTTACGCAGGGTGAAAAAATCGGCTCCCTTACCCAATCTTTCGGCGGTGACGATCTCGGCAGCATAATGCTTGAAGAAAACGTAGTCCGGGCGGCGGGTACACATTTTGAAATGTCCGTAAAAAAAATGACCGACATGATTAAAGATGCCGGATTTATTCCCGCGCAGAGAAATACCGAATACAAGATTCTGAAAACCTTTTGACGCAAACCGGATAAAAAGAGAACTCCGAAAATCATCGGAGTTCTTTTGATTTCAGTAAGCACCCTTACCGGTGAAAACCGCCTTAACCGTTTTGAAAAGATACATAATGTCAATCCAAATCGACCAATTTCTGACGTACCATGTATCCATAGCCACCCGCTCCGGATAAGTCGTGTCACTGCGCCCGGACACCTGCCACATTCCGGTAATTCCCGGCAAGACCATGTAATATTCGCGAATGTTTTCGCCGTAACGGGAAATTTCGTCGTCAATAATCGGGCGGGGTCCCACAAGGCTCATCTCTCCCTTTATCACGTTCAAAAGTTGCGGCAGTTCGTCAAGACTTGTCCGACGCAGGAAATTTCCGAGCCGCGTAACGCGGGGATCGTTCGTAAGTTTGAAAGTTTCGTCCCACTCTTTTTTTGCCTCCGGATTTTCGGCAAGATATTTTTCCAATCTCTCTTTTGCGTCCGGTACCATCGTCTGAAATTTGTAACAGGGAAAATGTTTTCCGCCCTTACCGACTCTCCTGTGAGCAAAAATCACGTTTCCCTTGTTGTTGATTGCGACGGCAACGGCAATTATCAAGAGGAACGGTGAAATTAAAATTCCGCCGGTCAAAGTACAGAAAAGATCAAAAATTCTCTTTGCAAATTTATTGTAAGGACTTGCAAGATTGTTTCGCACATTCAAAACAAGAATTTTTTCGCTGAACAAAATTGCGGCATCGACACCCGCCATCGGCGTACCGATAAGATCCGGAATGAATGAAATATTTTTGACGTGCGGCTGAATTTCGTTAATCAAATCCTGAAGTTGTTCCTTTGTGATTCCCGGCGCGGCAATAATCACGGTCTTAACCTTTGTCCCCTTGATTATTTTTTTTGCGTCCGAAAATCCGCCCAAAATCGGATAATCTTTCGGCAGTATGTCGGAAACCGGATGATCGTCCACAAATCCCAGAATTTCGTAACGGTAACCGAGATCGTTTTTCCAAAATCTTATGACGTGTTCCGCAGTCAAGCCGGCACCGATAATTATTACCGGTTCGCTGAAAAGATTAAACTTTTTCATAAATTTCAGGACGGCATAGCGAATTATGCAAACTCCGAAAAGCACAAACAGCCCGAAAAGAATTATAAAAAGTCGCGATGCTTCATTTCCGGCTTTCAAAAAGTAAATCAAGATTATTGATACCGTCCAGCCGTAAAATACGGACATAAAAATACCGCGCATTATTTCCACGATCGGTTTCATCTGTTCGTAAGAGCGCGAATTGCTCAACAAGATCAGAAACAGGGCGGGAACCCAACCGTAAACATAAGCGTCGGCGTAATAATAATGCGCGTTTGCCCAATAATCCAATCTGTCGCGTAAGAAAAACGCCGCATGTTCGGCAAGCACAACGCCGACATAGTCGAACACCATGAACAGTATCGGCGGCATCATTGAATTCGGATCGAAAAATTTTTTCAATGTTTGCGGCGACAAAATGCGTCAACCTCCAAAATTTATTTTATGGAAATATATCACAACTTCAAAAAAAAAGAAAGACGGCAACCTTCCCAAAAATTATACAATATCTATTACTTCATCGGAATGAGCCGTCAAAATGTCTTTCGTAATTTTTCCGTCGCGAACCAAAATCTGTCTGTCCGCCGCCCTTGCAATATCCGGCTCGTGTGTGACCAAAATTATCGTTGAGCCGCCGGCATGAAGATCCCTGAAAATTTGCATAATCTCGCCGGTCGATTTCGTATCCAAATTTCCCGTCGGCTCGTCCGCCATGATTATCGAAGGTTTCATGGCAATGGCACGGGCAATCGCCACTCTTTGACGTTGACCGCCGGAAAGTTCGCTCGGCAAATGTTCGGCACGGTCGTCCAGCGAAACTTTTTTTAGTGCGTCAATCGCCAAATTCATGCGCTCCGTTTTTGAAATTCCGGCATAAACGGCGGGCAGGGCGACATTTTCAAGGCTTGACAATTTCGGCAGGAGATTAAAATTTTGAAAGACGAATCCGATTGTCTTGTTTCTGATTAAGGCAAGTTCGTCATCGGAAAGTCTGCTTACTTCTTGACCAAGCAATTTGTAAGAGCCCTCGGTCGGTCTGTCCAGGCACCCCAGAATATTCATCAGCGTGGATTTTCCGCTGCCGGAAGGTCCCATGAGTGCGACAAATTCGCCCGAATCTATTTTTAAATCGACACCGTTCAAGGCGGCCACAATTTCGCTGCCCATCTTGTAAAGTTTTTTTACTCCGGTAATTGTGACAACATTCGACATAATGTAACCTCGTCAAAAAAATTTTTTCAAACACATTCAAACTTCCGCAAAATTATAATCGGAAAATCTTTCTATCGCAAGCCGATTTTTTGTCCCCTTGAGATCGACAAAATTTAAACCGCCGGCAGGGAAATTTTTATGTTGCAACGAATAAACGAAAAAGTCGAAATGGTTGGGATTATGAAAGAGAGGTTTATCATGGACATGGAAAAAGATTTGGTAAAAGGCGAAAACGGTCTGGGAGCAATCAGAATCGCGGACGAAGTCGTAAGCATTATTGCCGGATTGGCGGCGACGGAAATTGACGGCATCGCCGGAATGAGCGGCGGACTTGTCGGCGGCATTGCGGAAATGCTCGGCAGAAAGAATTTTTCCAAAGGCGTTAAAGTCGAAGTCGGCGAACGCGAAGCGGCGATTGATCTTTACATTATCGTCAAATACGGCGTGCGTATTCCGGACGTTGCACTTTCCGCGCAGGAGAACATCAAGCGCGCAATCGAAACAATGACCGGACTTTCCGTCATTGAAGTCAATGTTCATGTTCAGGGCGTAAGTTTCCCGGAAGAAGAGGAACACACTGACGAAATCAGAGTTCATTAAGATTTTTCGGTCGATTTGAATTGCGGGGAGGGAAGGAATTTTTATGGGAATACTTGTTCGTCTCATACTGTTTGTTTACGTCCTCGCAGTTTTGGTCGCACTGATTGCGGGAGCGGCGGTCTGTTTGAATTTGATTCCCGCGCAAACTTGGCAGAACGTGCTTAAAAATTTGATCGCAATGCCCGAAACTTGGGCGGTGATTGCGGCGATGATTTTGGCAAGTTTTTGTCTGCTCGCGGCGATATTTTCCGGGAAAAAAGAAAAAATCTTGCACCGGGATTTTATCGAATTGCAAAAAGGGATGCCGGGCGAAGTCAAAATAACTTTGGAAGCAATTTCGACCGTTGCGGAAAGGGCGGCACTTGCGGTAAACGGAGTCCGGGAAGTTTCGGTTTCGGTTGAAGATCAAAGCGGAGAAATGCCGGTCAAAGTTCGACAGGAAATAGTTTTGGGGCAGGGTTTTGCGGCACCGGAAGTAAGCGCGGCGGTTGTTAAAGCGGTTGACGATGCACTGATGACGGCGTTGCAAATTCCGAATGTCCCGGTCGAAGTTAAGGTTGTCGAAGTCACTCACGCGGTGACGGAACGGGCAAGGCGAGTGGTTTAAATGATTGGCATATTGAAAAAACTTTTAAGCGAAACTCTCGGAAAGTCCCGGCAGAGCGGCAAGTTTAATTTGCGAGAAACGGATTTCGGACTTGTGACGGTGGAGATCGGCGTTGTCCAAAGACTTGCGGAAAGAGCGGCGGCTTCGGTTCGCGGAGTTCGCGATGCAATTTTGTTTGTCGAACCGGGCGATAAGTTTTCTCCGTTCAAGATTCGCGTAACGGTGACAATGGAACAGGGATATTCCGCGCCGAAAATCAGCGAAAGCGTGGACGAAAAAATCAATGACGTTTTGAATTTTTCTTTGCAAACGGCACGCGTTCCGGTTGAAGTAAGAATTTCGGAAGTTACCCGGACGGCGATTGAAAAGAGAAAACGTGTTCGATAGGCGGTGCATAAAATGTGGGAAGATGTGAAAAATTTAATAACGGAGTTCTTCTCAACACATCGCGACAGAAAAATCGGATTTACTCTCGGGTTGATTGTCGGGGCGGCGATTTTGGTTTTCGGATTTTTCAATACGCTTTTTGCTTTTTTTTGCGGGGTGATCGGTCTTTATATCGGCTCGCGTTTTGATCGCGGTGACGATTTGATCGAAAGAACTTTGAAACGGCTTGAGAAAATTTTGCCGGAAAATATTCAGCATTGGTAAAAACATTTTCGGAAGGATGTATTTATGAGTCGCAAACTTGCAAGAGAAACGGCATTCAGAACACTTTTTCAGCTTGAATTTAATCACGGCGAAGACGGCGAATTTAAGGATTATGAAACTCTTGCCGTCGATTTTGCGAATGAGACGATGCTTGAGGAAGAAAAGAGATTTAACCGCCGACACTTCGCTTATATAGAAACGGTCGTCAACGGGGTAAACGAACATCTTGCCGAGATTGACGAAATGATTACAAAACATTTGAAAAAAGGGTGGTCTTTGTCCCGAATGTGTTCGGAGGACAGGGTGATTTTGCGGCTTGCCGTTTACGAACTGAAATTTGCCGAAGACAAAGTTCCGGTCGGTGCAATAATAAACGAGGCCGTCGCGCTTGCAAAGGCATACGGCACGGACGATTCCGGAAAATTTGTAAACGGGATTCTTTCGGCAATTTCAAAGTGAATTTTGCGCCGGCGGCAGTCCGGCTTTTACATTTTGTGAGGTCTTGTAAATGTTCAAAGATTTTTGGCGGGAAAGAGTTAAATTCGTCGAAGAAAATTTGATCGTCGAACTTGAAACGACAAAATTTATCGACGAAAAACTTTTTGAGGCGATGAAATACAGTCTGCTTGCCGGCGGAAAAAGACTGCGTCCGATAATGCTCATGTCGGCGGCGGACGCGATAAATCCCGGTTCCGGAAAAAAATTTGTAAAAGTCGCCTGCGCGCTTGAAATGATTCATACATATTCGCTTATTCATGACGATTTGCCGGCGATGGACAATGACGATCTCCGGCGCGGAAAACCCACAAATCACAAAGTTTTCGGTGAAGCGACCGCAATTCTTGCCGGCGATGCACTTTTGACTTTGGCATTTGAAGTAACAGCCCGTCAAAAAAATGTTGCGCCGGAAATTTTATTGAAGGTCGTAAGCGAAATAAGCACGGCGGCGGGCGCGTCCGGCATGGTCGGTGGTCAAATGATTGACTTGGAATCGGAAAATTGCCGGATTGATTTCGACACTTTGAAAAAAATGCACGCCGGAAAAACCGGCGCACTTTTCCGGGCGGCAATTCGTTCCGGTGCAATTTTGGCGGGGGCAGATGAAGAGAAACTTTCCGCACTGACAAAATATGCCGACAATTTCGGACTTGCCTTTCAAATTACCGACGATATTCTTGACGTTGTCGGGGACGAAAAAACTCTCGGCAAGCCGGCGGGCAGTGACGAGAGAAATCACAAATCGACTTATGTTTCTTTGACTTCACTTGACAAGGCGAAAGAACTTGCCGAAAAATCCGTAAACGATGCGCTTGACGCGCTGAAGATTTTCGGCGGCGAAGCGGATTTTCTGCGGGAATTGGTGAAGTATTTAAATGAGAGAAACAGCTGAAATTTTGCCGATTATTTTTTCAAGGTGAATTTGTCCCAAATTTCACCGGCAACATCAAGACAGGTCAAAGTTAAAGTTTCCGGGCGAACGTCAAGCAAAATATAAGACTCCGGTTCATGTTGAACGTCGGGCGCGGTTACTTCGTCAATTTCCGAAACCGGCTCCAAATAATCCTGATCTCCGGCTCTTCCGCAGAGAATGTAAGTCGTTCCGGCGGGAGATTTTTTTTTGCCGAAAATCTTTCCGCGATTTCGATAAGTATGCAAATGCCCGGTCAAAACCAGATCAATTTCAAGTTCATCAAACAGATCGTTAAAAATTTCGGCAATTTCGTTGAATTTGTTTTGCCCGTAATCAAAAATATCTTTGTGCATCAAAACGATTTTCCACTTTCGATTTGTGTTTGCAATATCCCGCCGAAAAAAATATTCCTGTTCTTCCTTCAGACCGGGATTTAATGCATCAATTTCCGCAAATTGCGTGTTGAGTACGGTGAAATGTGCCGCGCCGAAATCGAAAGAATAAAAATAACCGTCGAAATTTTTTGTGCCGTTCGACGGCAATTTAAAATTTTCCGTGTAACCGACCGGAAGGCAATTCAGCCAATTTTTATCGTAACATTCATGATTTCCGCATACCGGCGCGAAAATTCTTTCGCTCAAAACTTTTGTCGCGGCAAGATGCCAGGCGCGCCATTGATAAGCCGCCTCCCCGTTATCGACGAGATCTCCGATCACCGTCACAAGTTCGGCATCCGGAAAATTTTTGTCGGCGGTATCCGCAACTTTCTGCCAAACATTATAATTTACGCATTGAGAATCGCTGAAAACGAGCATTTGAAAATTTCCGAATCCCGGCGTTCTCAAATTTTGAAAGGAAGTCGCACGTTTGCCGGAAATTATTCTGAATTTGTAAAGGCTTTCCGGCTTGAGATTTTCCAAGACGCAAACGTAAAAAAATCCGGCGGATTTGTCGAAAGTGAACGGACTGCAAAGAACCGGCGCAAATTTTGCATCTTCCCCGACAAGAAAATATTCGATTTTAATATCGTCGATTTTTTTGTCGGACTGCCACATTAAAATCCGGGAAGTCCGGGAATCTTCCGTAACGATCTGCCGCAAAAATTTTACCGCCGTCAAAGGCTTGTAACCGTCTTGCGGGCGGTGAAATTCTTCAAGCCTTGCCGCCTCCGCAAATTTCGGAAAGTATGCGCCGAGTCCCAAACTCAACAAAATTTTCAGGAAAAATCTTCTGCTCATTTACGACAACCTCAAATTATTTTTCGGCGGCACGTTTTTCATACCGCCACGCCCAAGCAATCAAAATCACCGCAAAAATTACGACGACGATAATTCTTGTCGGATCCTCTTCCTTCAAAATCGCATCGTGTCCTATTATCGCCTCAATTCCGGTCGAAGGAAATTTTCCGATCAAAGACGCAAGAAAATAATCACGCAAACTTATCGAACTCAAAGAACCCGCCGCATTTATCAATCCGCTGGGCAAATATGGAACCATTCGCGCCACAAGCATTACCATAAAGCCTTTTTTTGTGCTGTACTTGTCCGCACTGCTGAGCCAACGACTTTTTTTGATTACTTTCCTTGCCGCGTCCCGGAAGAAAAATCTCATCAGTATAAAACTTATCGTTACGCCTACGGTTTCCGCCAAAACCGACAGCGCAATTCCCGGAACTATTCCGAAAATCAAAGTGTTTGCGGTGGAAAAAATTATTGCCGGCGGAAAGCCCAGCGCATTTACGAAAAGCGTCAACAAAAACGCGAAAACCACCGCCATCGAATTGTAAGAGCGGATATATTCGGCGGTTTCCATTATGTCGCCGCGAGCCAAAAGTTTATAAATTTCCGGCAAAAAATCCGGAGCGATTAAGTGTATCGTTCCGAAAAGTGCAACTATCAAAAGTGCCGCAACTGTTTTTACGATATTCATTGAAAGTTTCATTTACAAAATACCTGCTCAACAAAAAAATTTCAACGAAATATTTTTTCCGGCAATTCGACAATTTTCCTGCAAAAAAATTTACAAATACGGAACGTTTGTTTTTTACCGTATTTCAAAAATTATGGACAATCGCGCCGGGATAAAATATAATTTCGCCGGAAAAAATTTGAAGGAGGACTTTTGAAATGATTAAGAGATATACTTTGCCCGCCATGGGAAAAATTTGGTCAATCGAAAACGAATGGCAGACTATTTTGGACGTTGAGCTTGCCGCCTGCGACGCAATGGCGGAATTGGGAGAAATTCCGAAAGAGGCGGCAAAAAATATTCGCGCAAAAGCAAATTTCAATATCGATCGTATTCATGAAATCGAATCGGTCACTCATCACGATATTATTGCATTTTTGACAAATGTTGCTGAATACGTCGGGGAAGACTCAAAATATGTTCACAAAGGTCTTACTTCAAGCGATGTAAAAGACACGGCAATTTGTCTTATGATGAAACAATCCGCCGAAATTATTTTGGACGATCTGAAAAAGTTCCGGGAAGTTTTGCGCCGCCGGGCGGTTGAATTTAAACACACGCCCTGTATCGGCAGAACTCACGGAATCCATGCGGAACCGATGACTTTCGGCTTGAAACTTGCACTTTGGAGCGCGGAAATCGAGCGCGACATTGAACGGGTGGAACACGCAAAAAAGATTGTGTCCGTCGGGAAATTGAGCGGAGCCGTCGGAACTTATTCAAACATAAATCCGAAAATTGAAGAGCTTGTCTGCGAAAAATTGGGACTTACTCCGGTACCTCTTGCAACTCAGGTCATTCAAAGAGATCGTCATGCGGAATTTGTCACGACTCTTGCGATTGTTGCCGGGACTTTGGAAAAAATTGCAACGGAAGTCAGAAATCTTCAGCGCACGGATATTCGCGAGGCGGAAGAGTATTTTTCGCCCGGTCAAAAGGGATCTTCCGCCATGCCCCACAAACGCAACCCGATAAATTGCGAAAGAGTTTCCGGAATGGCAAGACTTGTGAGGGGAAATGCACTTGCCGCGCTTGAGGATATGACACTTTGGCACGAACGGGATATTTCTCACAGTTCGGTTGAGCGGGTGATTTTGCCGGACGCGACAATCAATGTCGATTACTGTATCAACAAAATGATTAAAATTATCGACAAACTTTTGGTTTACCCGGAAAAAATGTTGCACAATATGGAGCGCACCGGCGGCTTGATTTACAGTCAGCGGATTATGCTTGAAGTTGTAGGCAAAGGCGTTTTGCGCGAGGACGCTTATAAGTGGGTACAGCGCAATGCCATGAAAAAATGGATGGAAGGCGAGGATTTCCGGACGAATATCGAAAAGGATCCGGACATTGCAAAATATTTGACGAAAGAAGAAATTGACGATTGCTTTAATCCGAAGTGGTTTTTGCGTCACGTCGATATGATTTTTGAGAGATTCGGTCTTTAA
>CAJOPK010000222.1 GCA_905236255.1 uncultured Selenomonadaceae bacterium
AAAAAAATTTGAAAAAAAGTCAGTCGGAGCGAAAAGCAAAAATTTTGAAAAAAATCATCAAAATCGGAGCAAAAAATTTTGCCGAAATTTTGAATTTTTCCCCTCAATCTCATTTTTCAAAGAGTAACGCAACTGTAACTTTTCCGAAAATTTTCTTCGTCAATACAAATTTTCCCGATTTTACACAACACAGAGCCGCCGCCTCACAAATATTTCCCACGCCAATAATATTTTTTACAAATTCCGATTCTTCCAACTTGTACTCAAATATTTTTTCCGCC
This sequence comes from uncultured Selenomonadaceae bacterium, assembly GCA_905236255.1. Classification (GTDB taxonomy): domain Bacteria; phylum Bacillota; class Negativicutes; order Selenomonadales; family Selenomonadaceae; genus Quinella. The sequence goes on from CAJOPK010000222.1 coordinate 282, forward strand.
AGCTCGCCCGGTGTGAAAAATCTCGTTTCAATATTTTTTTCCCGCGAATATTCCAGTAAGCCCGGCTCATCAGATTTTAAATCAACGCTCGCAAGAATCGAAATTCTCTCCGGCAACAAATTTACCGACTCACAAGCAGATTTTATCGCAAAAGAAATTTCTTCCGCCGAAATTCCCCGACGACAACCGATTCCCGCAATAAGTTTTTGAGGAATTAAATTTAATTTCGTCTCCCCCGCCGTCAAAAAAATTTCTTCTCCGCTTAAAATCGCAGAATTTATAATTTTAATCGCGTCTTTCGGAAAAGGTCGAAGTCCAAATTTTGCGGCAAAACCGTCTGCAGAAAATTTTTCCTCAACGTCCGTCGCCGTCGTAATTACCGGATTTGCCCCGATTTTTTCCGAAATTTTCAAAGTCAATTCATTCGCCCCGCCGACGTGTCCGCTCAAAAGACTTATCAAATTTTTTCCCCGCTCGTCCGCAACAATAATTGCCGGATCCGATAATTTGCTTTCAATTAAAGGTGCAATCGTCCGAACCGCAATTCCGACCGCACAAATAAAAATTATCGCGTCAAATTTCGTAAAAATTTCCGCGATAAAATCTTTCAGCCGGTCAAAGTCCCTGCCCTTCAAAAAAACTTGCCCGCCGATTTTTTCCGCAAGTTTGCCGCCCGTCCCGGTAACGGCAACAACCGCAATTCTCATATTTTCGCCTTCCTGAAACCGTGACTGAAAGTCGGAGAATACAATTTTGATTTTTCGTATTTTTCCGCGTCCAAACAATGACCGACAACGATCATCGCCGTCGCGGCTATCTCGTCCGCTTTCACTTTTTCCGAAATTTCTTCAAGCGTCCCGCGAATAATTTTTTCTCCCGGCTGCGATGCCCTGTAAACCACCGCGATCGGGGAATTTTTTTCAAAACCGCCGGCGATTAAATCTTCAACAACTTTATCAATCAAATTCACCGATAAAAATATGCACATTGTCGATTGATGCCTTGCAAGATTTTTGAGCGATTCACGCTCCGGTACCGGAGTCCTGCCGCCCTGCCGGGTAATTATTATCGTCTGTGAAATTCCGGGCAACGTGTATTCTTGTTTCAAAGCCGCCGCCGCCGCCAAAAATGAACTTACGCCGGGAATTATTTCAAAATCTATTCCCCGCTCTTTCAATGCGTCGATCTGCTCTTGTATCGCTCCGTAAATTGCCGGGTCGCCGGTGTGAAGTCTGACTGTTGTCTTTCCTGCCGATTCCGCTTTTTCCATGACGTGAATAACTTCGTCAAGCGTCATTTGAGCAGAATTGTAAGATTCGATTTCCGGACGACAAAATTTCAAAAGTTCCGGATTGACCAGAGAACCGGCGTAAATAACCACGTCAGCCGCCTGTAAAATTTTCTGTCCCTTCAGCGTTATCAATTCCGGATCTCCCGGACCGGCTCCGACTATGTAAACCATACTTTTTTCCTCCGGTTTTTCAATCAATAATTTTCTGCGTTTATTTCAAAATAACTTTGAGCATGGAAACATACCGGGCAAACGTCCGGAGCGGAAGTCCCGACGACTATATGACCGCAATTCCTGCACTCCCAAACTTGTACGCCGGCTTTCTTGAAAACTTCCTTCATTTCGACATTTTTCAAAAGTTTGCGGTAACGTTCCTCGTGATGTTTTTCAATCTCCGCAACTCCTCTGAATTGTTCCGCAAGTTCCGGAAAACCTTCTTCGTCCGCATCTTTTGCCATTTTGACGTACATATCCGTCCATTCAAAATTTTCGCCGTCCGCCGCATGCAAAAGGTTTGTCGGAGTGTCGCCGAGTTCTCCGAGTGCCTTAAACCAAAGTTTTGCGTGTTCCTTTTCATTCTCCGCAGTCTTTAAAAAGAGTGCGGCAATTTGTTCATAACCGTTTTTCTTCGCCACCGACGCATAATAAGTATATTTGTTTCTTGCTTGAGATTCTCCCGCAAAAGCCTCGCGAAGATTTTTTTCGGTCTTTGTGCCTGCGTATTTGTTTCCGGAAGTTTTTTCGGCGGGAACAACTTTTTCAAAATCCGACGCCGGATGCTTGCAAATCGGGCAAATGAAATCCGGCGGCAATTCATCGCCGACGTATTCATAATTACAAATCGTACAACGCCAAATTGTTTTTCCTTCCGCAGTTTTTCCGACCGGTGCCGGTTTCGGCTTAATATTCGCCTGATAATAATTGTAAGTCGCGGAAGGCACTTCGTTAAATTTTTCCATATCGACGACATCGGCAATAAAAATGCTGTGAGTACCTGCGTCAATCTGTTGAATCACGTCGCCGCTTATGAAGGAGTTTGTCCCTTCGGTTACTGCAAGAGTGCCGTTTGCCGTGCGGCGTACTTTGTCGAAATCCGAAAATTTATCGACGGTCCTGCCGCTTTGGAAACCGAAATGTTTGAAAAGTTCAAAATTTGCCGCCTCGCTGATAATCGAAACGGTAAATTTTTTTGTCGCCGCGACAATGTCGTGAGTGTAATTTTTTTTGTTCACGGCTATGGAAATTCTTTTCGGATCTGCCGTAACCTGCGTAACCGTGTTTATTATGCAGGCGTTATCCTTCCCGGCATCTTTCGCACTCAAAACAAAGAGTCCGTACTGAATGTTAAACAAAACTTTTCCGTCCATTTTAAAATCCTCCTCACATTTTTTTCTTCGATTATACAAAATTATCAAACCGGTTTCAATTTTTTCTCCGGTTTTACTCCGCTTTTTCTATTACTCTCAACAAACGAAGTTTTTCGGTTAATTGCTTGACCGAATAGAGATCGGCAATGCTCCTCAGGTATTGAATCATTTGAGGAATTATAAACATACAGCCTTGCAAAATTTTTTTTACCTCCGGATATTTCAAAGGTAATATTTTCGGCAATTCGCCGAGCAATAAATTCACTTCCCGGAAAAGCAGCGGACCGTTAAGACATTTTTCAACGGCTTTTACGGATTGTTCGAGAAAAAAATTCGCAAATTTATCGTCCGGAAATTTTTCCGTCAAAAACTTTGCCGTTTCAAAACATATCAAGAAAGTTTCAATTTTATTCAAATAAAAATCTTCCGGCGTTCCGTCAATCATTGTCGGCACAAGATTTTCAAACAACGCTTGATATAATATCACCTTATCCGATGATTTTTTTGCCCCCCCCCCTGTGGACATTTTTTTCCGTTCTTCGAGATATTTCAAAATCCCGTCGTCAAAAATATCGTTTATGTCACGGCTTTCAAAGTTGGCTCTGTCATAAGTGTTTGCCAAAATATCCGCCCGTCCGCGTCTCATTTTGATTTCAAATTCTTTAAAAGTTTTGCACCAATAATGATTCAGACAAATTTTTTTGTCGGTTATCGGAATATTGCTTGCGGAAGTAACAATATTGCCTTCATCATTCAAAAATTTGAACGGAAACGACGGCAAAGGATAATGCGGATTGTCGACAAAAAACTCCATCCTTGTCGGACAGGCTATTGTTTTTACGGTTTTATTCGGACAATGTTCATTTTCGCCTTGCCTGTAAGAAATATTGTCGGCACGATATTTGAATCGCTCCAAAACTCCGCCGGATAAATTTTCGCCGTCATCTTTTCCGGAACCGAAACAATGCCAATTTATGCAAAGTCCCGCCGGAAATTCATCGCCGGACAAAATTTCATCTGCAACTTCGACAATACTTTTGTTGCTTTGAGGAAAAATAAATTCATCAATATCAATAAATGCCATATAACGACAGAGAAATTTAAAATCGGAAACGGCGTCGTAATAGGCCATAAGCTGAGCACGGGAACCGGGATAAGGAATATAAGTTACCGTCCCGTTTTCGATATAAGGTTGCAAAATTTCCTGCGGATTGTCGGAACTGTCGTTGTCGTAAAGAAAAAAGTGATTTACCCCTGCAAGCAGATGATATTCAATCCACTCTTTCAAATAAGCGGACTCGTCTTTAAATACGGCAACAATCGCCAAATCATACACAAACAAATTTTTGTCCGGATTCATTTTTCTTTTCCTTCACTTCATTCAAACTCTATGGTTGCGGGAGGTTTTCCGGTGCAATCGTACAGAACGCGATTTACCCCTTTGACTTCGTTCACGATCCGATTTGCAACTTTACTCAAAACTTCCCAAGAAATTCCCGCCGCCTCCGCCGTCATAAAGTCACTTGTCAAAACTGCACGAAGTGCAACGGCATAATCATAAGTTCTGTCGTCTCCCATAACTCCGACCGAACGCATATTTGTAAGTGCGGCAAAATATTGACCCAAATTTTTGTCGATACCGGCGGCGGCGATTTCTTCCCTGTAAATTGCGTCCGCGTCTTGAACGATTTTAATTTTCTCCGGCGTAATTTCTCCTATAATGCGAATCCCCAAGCCCGGACCGGGAAAAGGCTGCCGACTGACCAAATTTTCCGGCAATCCCAATTTTCGCCCGACTTCCCGAACCTCGTCTTTAAAAAGCAGACGAATCGGCTCGACAATTTCTTTAAAGTCAACAAAATCCGGAAGTCCGCCGACATTGTGATGAGATTTTATAACGGCGGATTTTCCCAAGCCGCTCTCGATAACGTCCGGATAAATTGTCCCCTGCACCAAAAAATCAACCGCACCGATTTTCTTTGCCGCCTCTTCAAAAACCCGGATAAACTCCTCGCCGATAATTTTTCTCTTGCGTTCCGGCTCCGTCACGCCTTTCAACTTACTCAAAAACCTTTCGCCGGCATTTATTTTTATAAAATTCAAATCTTGATTTTTGAAAACTTCCTCGACTTCCGCCGCCTCATTTTTCCTCAAAAGTCCGTGATCCACAAATACGCAGGTCAAATTTTTCCCGACCGCACGACTGAGCAAAACTGCGGCAACGCTTGAATCAACTCCGCCCGACAACGCACAGAGAACTTTTCCGGTGCCGATTTTATTTTTGAGTTTCTCAACCGTATCTTTTATGAACGACTCCGGTTTCCAATCCCGCGAACAGCCGCAAATATCGACGAAGTTTGAAAAAATCTTCTTGCCTTCCTCCGTGTGCAAAACTTCCGGATGGAATTGGACGGCGTAAAGTTTTTTTCCGGAATTTTCCGCCGCCGCAATCGGACAATTTTCCGTCACCGCCGTCGCGACAAAATTTTCCGGCAACTCAAAAATCCTGTCGGTATGGCTCATCCATACGACGGATTTTTTTTCGACGTTTTTGAAAAGAGCGGACTCGGCTTTAATTTCAAGTTCCGTTTTGCCGTACTCGCGAACGCCGGCAGATTGAACTTTCCCGCCGAGAACGTGAGTCATTGCCTGCGCACCGTAACAAATTCCCAAAACCGGAACGCCGAGATTAAAAATTTCCGGGACGGGCAAACTTGAGTCAGGATTGTAAACGCTTTGAGGGCCGCCGGTCAAAATAATTCCCGCCGGCTTTAAATCCTTAATCGCGTCAAAATTTATCGCGACACCCAAACCGCTTTGAGTTTTATCGTCTTTTGAAGTCTTGTCCGTCGTGAAAGTGTGGACTTCGCAATAAACATTATTTTCCCTGACGCGACGGGCGATAAGTTGATTATACTGACCGCCGAAATCCAAAACCAAAATAAAATTTTTCATAATAATCCTCCCGAAAAATTTTTCGCGTCGAACGCCGCTTTTTGACAGAATTTCAAATTTCGATATCCGCAAAGAGTACGGGAATTTTTTCATTCAAGATTTTATAAATTTGAAGTGCAATTTCCCGCATTTGAGGATGAGCCCTTTTAGCCGTCCGGAGTTTCAAAAAATGCCGCCATTCCCGGAAATTCATTGTGACAAAAATTTCGGTCTTGAGCGAATTGGGCAGAATTGAACGTGCCTCCTCCGGTCTTGCTCCGTTCTTCCTCATATCTCTGTAAACGTCCTCAATTTTCTGCATCGTTTCTTTCCACAGCAAAAAATTTTCGTCGTCGTCCGACCAAAAGCAAGGTTTTATAAAAGTCAATTCGCCGCCGAATTTTTCGTCGTTCGTGTAATCGCAATACCGGGTTGATTCCTGCGAATAACTTGCAACTCTGTGTCTGACAATTTCGTGAGTTACGCCGCGATCGCAAATGATTTTGAAAGTCGCTCCGGCGTGTTCGATGACGGACTCATGTCCGCTTTTCAAAATGTTTCCGATAAATTTTTCTGCGGAATTGTCGCTGATTCGCGATTCGCTCTTGTAACAGACGCGACCGGCTCTCTCAATATGCTTTATTATTTTTTCGCCGTCAAGTTCTCCGACAAGTTCGACTTCCGGTCTTATTATCTTCATTTAAAAACTCTCTCCCTTGATATACGTCCGAGCCGGACGATTCATTTTCAATTTGTTTTTTCCGGCAACGCAAGCAATTTTCCTGCAAGGTAGGACATAAAAAAATTTTTTGTGTCGATAATCTTTTGACAAGTTCTTGTATAAATCGGTGGAATTTTCACATAAATTTCGTTGACACTCATAATAATTTGCGTTAATATTTTCCGCATATAAAGATAAATTCTCTGATTTATAAGGAGGAAAAAGTATGAGCGATGCAACAAAAGGCTCGGCGGAACTTGATTTGCAGGAAATAATCAAGAAAGCCGAATCACAGACAAATTTTCCCGACGTACCGTTGGACGAATTTACCGCCCCGACCTACGACGAATGGAAAGAGGCTTGCATTGAACTTTTGAAGGGTGCGCCCTTTGAAAAGAAAATGTATACCAAAACTTACGAGGGAATTACTTTCGATCCCATGTACTTCCACAACGCGACGGAAGAAATTTTGCCGAAAAAATCTTTTCCGGGTATGGGCGATTACCTTCGCGGTGCAAATGCCAACGGCTATGTCAACAAGCCTTGGGGAATTGCACAGGCCTGCGACGAAACTTTGCCGGAAGAGAACAACGAACTTTTGAAACACGAAATTGACAAAGGCTCCACAATATACAACATTAAACTTGACTGTGCGACTTTGAAGGCAAAAGATGCCCGCGAATGTGAAAAACCCGGCAACGGCGGCGTAAGTCTCACGACTTTGGAAGATGTCGAAAAACTTTTGAACGGCTTGAAACTCGACAAATATCCGCTTTATGTTTATTCCGGCGAATCTTCACTGCCGGTCATGGCTCTGATTGTTGCGGCGGTCAAAAAGAACGGCGGCGACGTTTCAAAACTTTCCGGATTTATCGGTGCAGACCCGATCGGCGTTCTTGCCGAAAAAGGCGGCTTGAATCAAAATCTCGACAAGCTTTTTGATGAGGCGGCGGCGGCGGCAAAATGGGCGATTAAAAACGCTCCCGCACTCAAAACTTTCATGGTTAAGAGTGACGTTTTCTCAAACGGCGGTGCAAACGATGTTCAGGAAGTCGCTTATACTTTGTCAACGGGCGTTGCGTACCTTCGTGCTTTGATGGATCGCGGCTTGACGATTGACGAGGCGGC
>CAJOPK010000223.1 GCA_905236255.1 uncultured Selenomonadaceae bacterium
AACCACCAGCCGGCATAAGCATTTTTGTCTTTTGTCGGGTATTCGTTTTTGCACAGAATTTGTTTGTCGGCAAGATCAAAATTTGCGCCAAATGATTTTGCCATGATTTTATTCCAGTAAGCCGTATTTTCAACCTGCAGCAAAGGAGCGGCAAGATTGAGCATTGCGCCGGCAAAAAAATTTTTTCGGTATTCCTGCTTAATTCCGCGCAGGAAAGAATAAAGCCGTTCAAAGGCGGCAAGTTCGATAACGGTATCATCGTCGGACAAAATTATGTGAGTGTTTTTGCCTTGATTGACCTGTTCGATAATTCCGCGAGTAAATCCGCCGGATCCGCCGTAATTTCTGTTGGGCAAAATTTGCAATTTCTCTTCGTGCTTTTCGCCCAAAGTCTGCCCGTTGTCAATTACCATGACACTGAACGCCGGATTTTTTTTGCAAAGTTCGGCGAGTTTGTCAAGATTCGGCAGAAGATATTTTTCACGCTTGAAAGTGCAGATCGTAATTCCGAATTTGTTGTCGTAAATTTTGCCGAATGTCCCGTAATAACCGCCGTCAAAAATTTTTGAGTCGCCGTTTTTCGAGCTCAATTTTATTCCGATCATGTCAAAATTTTTTGCAAGTTCCGCAATTTCGCCGGCGGAAAAAGTTTTTTCAAAATTTCCGTCCGTTTCGACTTGCAAAAAACTTTCGTCTTTAACTTGATTCATTCCGTAAAAATCAATTTCAAATTTCCCGGAAAGATTGAGCGAGATTTTAAAATCTTCCAAAGTTGTATAATTCAGCCACTTTTTGACGGAAAATGCGTTGAAATAAGTTCCGAAATCGACAGTCGCATTTTCAGGAACACTTAAATAACCGCCGTCAACTTTTGCATTGCCTTGAAAATAAAGCGGTGTCCGGTCTTCCGTCAAAGGCTTTAAAGCCAAATCGTAAATCTTCAAAAAATTTTCTTCCAAGTCATTACCTCCCCCGGCGTATTTATTTGCCGAAAAACTTTCGTTTCAAAAATGCGCCGCCTTTTTTTATCCAGTTGACTTTTTCAAGCATAACAACATCAGCCTCAACCGTCCGCAGTTTTTTTGTTTCAATCCAAACGTCCAGAAGCCGCTCCGAAATAAATCCGTACAGCCGGAATTTTTCGTCTTTTAAGCCGTTTTCGTCCATCCAATTTTCATAACGGAACAAAATATCAAACAGCCAAGCAAGATATTCGTCCGCCAAATTTTTCGGCATGACAAACATATTCAAAATATGAACTTTTTTCCGTGCCATAACTTTATCGAAAGCCGGCAAAAATTCCGGATAAATTTCTTCGATAATTCTGCGCGTTTCTGCCAAATCTCTTTCGGAATGAGCATGAATGTACTGATCCCGGACGGTTTCAATGTAATAATTCCGGATTTTCGGCAAAATCACATCGGCATTTTGCAAAAGTCTTTCGTAATCTTCCCGCTTCAAAATTTGAGTTTTGCGCTTTTCAATGTCGCCGAAAAAACTTTTGTGACCGAAATACCGGCGATAATGACAAAGCCCCAGATAATCACACTTCAGATTTTTCCACGCCCAATAAAGTCCGGTGAGTTCCGAATAATAAATATTTTTTTCCGAAATATTGTCGCCGGTATCGTCGCCGGGCAATCCGAAACTTTCTTTTCCTTTTTTGCCGACGTGCAACGGCATATAAACATCATCGTCCGGAAACCAATATTTTTTGTGAGCCGCCACCAAAATTTTTATGTTCAAGATTTTTCAAGCTCCTCAAAAATTTCAAGCGCACGTTTAACCATATCGTCCATGTCGTAATATTTATATTCGGCAAGACGACCGACCGGCGTAATTTGCGGGTATTTTGTAACTTCCGCCGCGTATTTTTCGTAAGCCGCTTTTGCTTCGTCGGTGAAAATCGGATAATAGGGAACATTTTCGCCGGGAATATAATTTTGCGGATATTCCTTCAAAATTGTCGTGCGATCCGATTTTTTCGGGTGAATCTTTTTAAATTCGGTAATGCGCGTGAAATCGTAATTGTTGGGATAATTTACGGTCGCCGCGTCCTGATAATTTTCGACGTTGACCGACTCAAATTTCATTTCGACACTTCTGTAAGGCAACGCGCCGAATTTCAGATTAAAGAGTTCGTCAAGCTGACCGGTATAAATCAACTTCCCGGAAAATTCCGCGCCGAGCAGGAAAATTTTTCCGTCCTCAATCTTCATTACTTCATGAAAATCCGTATTCAGCATCAATTTAATATTTTTGTTATTGAGAAGATTTTGGAAAAGCGCGGTATATCCGTGAACGGGTACGGCTTGAAAACGATCGTTAAAATATCTGTCGTCGCGCCCGACAAAAATCGGAACGCGCGCCGTAACCGCTCCGGAAATTTTATCCGGAGTTTGTCCCCACTGTTTTTCGGTGTAATGCAAAAAGATTTTTTCGTAAACATAATCCGCAAGGAATTGAAGGTCTTTATCCTCCGATTTTTTCAATTCCAAAATCGGAACTTTGCGCCCGTACTCAAAATTTTCAAGCAGGGCATTTTCAAGACGTTTTGCAAGGCTTTTCGGAAAAACTTTTCGCATCGTATTAAAATTGAAGGGAATCGGTGCCGGTTGCCCGTCAATCATTGCCAAAACATGATGATTGTAAACCGACCAATCCGTAAATTTTGAAAGATACTTCCAAACATTTTCGTCGTCGGTATGAAAAAGATGCGGCCCGTATTTGTGGATCAAAATTCCGTTTTCGTCCGCTTCATCGTAACAATTTCCGCCGATATGTTGACGGCGTTCCATAAGCAAAACTTTTTTGCCGGATTGACTTGCAAAGCGTTCGGCAAGTACTGCGCCGGCAAATCCCGCGCCGATTATAACAATGTCAAACAAATTATTTCCTCCTTTAACTTTGCGGATTTTCCGATTGTTCGGGAGATTTTCCCGCTTTTAATTCGTTAATTTGTTTTTCAAAATCCAAAATGCGTTTGCGATAAAGATGCACCGCGCCGTACATATAAGCAAAGAAAGCGTTGTATTCTCCGCAATATTTTTGAAGTTCCTTCCTTATCAATCCGTCAAGCTGCCAAGCCGGATATTTTTCGTAAAATCTGTGTGTCCAGACCAAATGCTGCTGAATCAAATAATCAATCGG
>CAJOPK010000224.1 GCA_905236255.1 uncultured Selenomonadaceae bacterium
ATTGACGAAACGGTAAAAAATGCTCGCATGAGTCGCGGCATTGAAATTGACATTTCAAAAATTCCCTTGAAAGACGAATTGACCGCAAAAATGTTGACGGAAGGAAAAACCGGCGCAATTTTTCAAATGGAGTCCGCCGGCATGACACAGCTCGTAAAGGATTTAAAGCCGGAAGGATTTACGGATTTGATCCCGACGGTCGCACTTTACAGACCGGGTCCTTTGGGCAGCGGAATGGTTGAAGATTTTATTGCCGGGAAACACGGGAAAAAACGCGCCGAATATTTGCACCCGAAACTTGAGCCGATTTTGAAAGAAACTTTCGGCGTAATTTTATATCAGGAACAGGTAATGCAAATTGTCCGGGTATTGGCGGGATTTTCTCTGGGCAGAGCCGATTTGCTCCGGCGGGCGATGGGAAAGAAAAAGCCGGAAATTATGAAGGCGCAACGGGAAAATTTTTTGGAAGGTTGCCGGGAAAACGGCGTGGATTTAAATGTTGCGGAAAAGATTTTTGAGTTGATAGAAAGATTTGCGGATTACGGATTTAATAAATCTCATTCGGCAGCTTATGCACTTTTGGCTTGGCAGACGGCTTATTTGAAGGCACATTATCCGGCCGAATTTTTGGCGGCAATGATGTCCGGCGTTCCGGATTCCGACAAAGTTTACGACTACATAGAACTTGCAAGAAAATCCGGAATAACCGTTCTCGGTCCGGATATAAATTTGAGCGGCTCGCGTTTTTTTGTGGCGGACGGGAAAATTCGTTTCGGACTTTCCGCAGTGAAAAATATCGGCGAAAGTTCGATCGTCGATGTCATAAAAAATCGCGAACGGGACGGAAATTATACTTCGCTTGTGGATTTTTGCCGGCGAAACGATTTGAGAAATTTTACTTTCAAGAGTTTGCAAAACTTGATCAAATGCGGTGTTTTCGACACTTTGGATCCGCGCAGGACGGCACTTCTGGAGTCTTTGCCTTCCGCAATTTCGGAAGCCCGCAGTAAACGTGACGATGCCGAAAGCGGGCAGGTCGGTCTTTTCGGTGAGGAGGAAATTCATGAAGTCGCTTACAAAATTCCGGATATTCCGGAACGCCCGAAAGCCGAAATTCTCGCTTGGGAAAAAGACACTCTCGGCTTTTATGTTTCCGGACATCCTCTGGACGAATACGGCAACAAAATTTCCGGCTTGACCAAAATACGCGAAATTTTGAACGGAAAATTTAAACCCGGTCAACGCGTAAAAGTTGCCGGGATAATTTCGGAATCAAGAAGATTGACCACAAGGCACGGCGAGAGTATGTGTTTTATGACTTTGGAAGATGAAACTGCCGGCATAAAGATTACGGTTTTTTCGCAACTTTTTTACAAGCGGGTGAATATTTTGGTTCCCGGCGAAATTGTCGTCGTTGACGGGAAAATTGACGATTCGGGCGAAAGCGTTCAAATTCTTGCCGGTGACGTTAAAACCGGAGACGAATATATTCCGGGAGTTTATTTGACGGCAAAAAATTCTTCGACTTACGACGAATTGAAAAAATTCTTTTCGGAAAATCCCGGAGCCGCCGAAATTTTTCTGAACACCGGCGGCGGTTGGAAAAAACTTGCGGCGGAATACAAAATTGATTTTCGTGATGAAGTTTTGGCGAATTTAAAAAATTTGCCCGGAATCGAAAACGTCCGGCTTTACTGAACAAAGAGCGGCAGGAAATTTTTTCGTATTATTGAATTTAAAATTAAGACAAAAAAAGGGATACGGGAGGAGATTTAAATGATTATTGTAACGGGCGGAGCCGGATTTATCGGCAGCAATATCGTCCGTGAACTCAATGTTCGCGGACGCACGGATATTTTGATCGTGGACGATTTGAAGAGCGACGAGAAATATAAAAATCTCATCGGCTTGCATTTTATCGACTATCAGCACAAAGACGACTTTTTGAAAACTTTTACCCACAGCGACTTTTTCGGGCTGGACATTGATGCGATTTTCCATGAAGGTGCCTGCTCCGATACAATGGAATACGACGTAAATTATATGATGCGGGAAAATTACGAGTATTCAAAAGAACTTCTGAAATTTTGCGTAAATCGTCAGGTGCCGTTTATTTATGCGTCGAGTGCCTCAACTTACGGCAGCGGCAAAAACGGATTCCGGGAAGAAGATGCCTGTGAGGACGCGCTCAATCCTTATGCCTTTTCAAAACTTTCGTTTGACAGATACGTTCGTCAATTTATCGGCGAGGCGCGCAGCAAAGTTATCGGACTCAAATATTTCAATGTTTACGGGCCGCAGGAACATCACAAGGGAAAAATGGCATCGATCGTTTATCAACTTTACAAGCGTTTGAAAGCCGGCGGCAAGGCAAGACTTTTCAAAGGTACGGACGGTTACGGCGACGGCGAACAGAAACGCGATTTTGTTTACGTCAAGGATGTCGTCAAAGTCAATCTTTGGTGTCTTGAAAACAACATTCCGAACGGCGTTTATAATTGCGGCACCGGCAAGGCGCACACTTTCAACGAAGTTGCGGAGGCAATAATTTCGGCGATCGGAACGGGAAAAATTGATTACTGTGATTTTCCGGCGGAACTCATCGGGAAATATCAGAACTTTACGGAAGCCGACATGACAAAATTGCAACGGGCGGGTTATAACGGCGGATTTACTCCCATTAACGAAGCGATTCGCGATTACTGCAGATTTTTGGACAACGGCGGATATTTCGGATATACGAATTGACCGTAAAAATTTCACACCGGGAAAAAAAATGACCCCGTTTTCGGACGGGGATTTTTTTTCGTCAAATTCCGGACTTCAATATTTCATTATAAACCTCACGCCTTCCGACATTAAATCTTTTTGCGGTTTCTCTTATCGCAGATTTTTTATCGGTTCCGGTTTCAATTAAATTTTTGCAAAAATCGATAAAATTTTCCGAAGAACCTTCCGAAAATTCTTCCGGAAAATTTTTTGCTCCCTCAAGCACAATCACAAACTCACCGCGAATTTCACCGGGATTTTGGACAATTTCCTCAAGATTTCCCCGAATAAATTCTTCATGAATCTTTGTAATTTCCCTTGCCAATACAATTTTTCGATTTCCGAAACTTCCGGCAAGTACATTTAAAGTTTCTTTTAACCGATGGGGAGCTTCATAAAAAATCAAGGTTTCCTCACATTTTTTGAGCTTTTCCAAAAATTCGCGACGATTTTTGGCAGATTTCGGCAAAAATCCGACAAAAGTAAACTTTGCGGTATCCAATCCGGAACAGACAAGCGCACTCAATGCGGCATTTGCTCCGGGTATCGGAGAAATTTTTATTCCGACTTCGATTGCAAGTTTTGCCAAATCCGCGCCCGGATCCGAGATTGCCGGAATTCCGGCGTCACTGACACAGGCACAATTTTCTCCGGATAAAATCCTTTCGATAATTTTTTCGCCGGCTTCTTCCCTGCAATTTTCATCGTAACGGATTAACGGCGTATGAATGTCAAAATGTGTCAAAAGTTTTCGTGTATGCCGAGTATCCTCCGCCGCAATAAAATCGACTTCTTTCAAAATTCGCACCGCACGAAAAGTCATGTCTTCCAAATTTCCTATCGGCGTTGCACACAAATACAAAATCCCCGTCATTTTGCCACGCTCCAACAAAAAAATTCTTCCCCCCGCGACCGGAGATTATAACATACGAACGGAAATTTTTTCAAAAAATTTAAAAGGGCGGCAAAATTTCATTGACGGCTTTTTTTGCTTTTGTCAACGCGGCGGAAAGTTCTTCGCGTGTAATTGTGAGCGGCGGATTAAAGTAAATTACATCGCCCAACGGTCTCAATAAAAGTCCGTGTTTTATCGCACGTTTGTAAATTTCGTATCCGATTCGTTTTTTTGAATCGAACGAAATTTTTTTATTCTTCTCCTCAACAAATTCAATCGCATGAATCAATCCGACGTGGCGAATTTCTCCGACGTTTTTGTGATTCTCAAAAATATTTTTCATTTCGCCGGTAAGAAATTTTGCATTTTCGGCGGCTTGTGAAAGAATATTTTTTTCCCGCAAAATCTTTTGAACAGCCAATCCCGCCGCACAACCGAGCGGATTTCCGGCATAAGTATGGCTGTGCAAAAATGCCTTGCCTTCGTTGTAATCGGCATAAAAAGCGTCGTAAATCTCTTGACTGACGCAGGTTATCGACATCGGCATATAACCGCCGGTCAAGCCTTTTGAAAGGCACATAACGTCCGGCGAAATTTCCGCCGAATCGCAGGCAAACATTTTTCCCGTTCTGCCGAATCCCGTCGCAATTTCGTCCGCAATAAGTTTAACGTCGTAATCGTCGCAAATTTTGCGGAGTTTTTTCAAATACAACGGCGGATAAATTCTCATCCCGGCACTGCCCTGCAAAATCGGCTCTACAATTATGCCCGCACATTCGTCGGCGTGTTCGGCGAAAACTTTTTCGGCGGCTTCAAAACATTCACACGAACAATTTTCGCGAGTTTTCCCGTAAGGGCAACGATAACAATCCGGCGCGGTTATCGGAAAAGTTTTCATCATCATCGGCTCATAAATTTTTGTATACAAATCGACCGCGCCGACCGACAAAGCTCCGATTGTTTCGCCGTGATAACCTTCCGTCAAACACATAAAACGCTGTTTTTGAGGTTTACCCGTCTGCAAATAAAATTGAAAGCACATTTTCAAAGCACATTCAATCGCGGCGGATCCGTTGTCGTTAAAGTGAAATTTTTTCAGGCGCGAAGGGACGATTTTTGAAAGAGATTCGGCAAGGCGAATTGCCGGCTCGTGAGAAAAATTTGCAAAAATCACATGCTCCAAATTGTCAAGCTGCGCCTTAATCGCGGAATTTATTTCTTCGTTGCAATGCCCCAAAAGATTTGCCCACCACGAACTCACAATGTCGATATATTCATTCCCGTGAATATCGTAAAGTTTAACGCCCTTTGCATTTTTAACGACAATCGGCGGGAAAGTTTCATAATCTTTCATTTGCGAGCAGGGATGCCAGATATATTTTAAATCGAGTTCCTCCAAAGTCCGGTTCAAATTTTGCGTCGTCATAATTGCATAACTCCTTATTCGTAAAAACTTTTCAAAATGTTTATGTCAATTTTCAATTCGGTATCGCCTTCACAAACTTTTGCAACGACCGGAATTTTTGTAATTTCTTCGACGGTTTTCAAATTGTCCTCTTCCATAATATTTCCCGGATGAAAATAATTGAAGATTATTCCTTTAATCGGAATTTGACGCGCCCTCAAATATTCGACGGTCAAAACGACGGAATTTATCGTTCCCAAGCCGGAAAGTGCAACAATCAGCACCGGCAGATTAAATTTTTTTACCATGTCGTCAATTCCGAAAATTTCTTTGTCGTCACGTCGAAGCGGGCAAATAATGCCGCCGCTGCCTTCAATCGTCAGAAAATCCGAAGAATTTTTTGCGGAGTTGAAATCCCTTTCGAGTTTTGAAAATTCTATCGGACGATTGTTAATTTTTGCGGCAAGGTGTGGAGAAAGCGGCTCTTTGTAGAGATAAGAAACAAGATCGGAAATTTCGCTTTTAAGTCCGGCGAAATTTTTTACATAAAGCGCGTCGCAGGAAGTCAAATTTCCATGCGCGTCGGTTTCGATTCCGGAAATTGCCGCTTTGTAATAGCCGGCGTTTATTCCCGAATCGACAAGTTTTTTTACGATAAGCCCGGTTACAAAAGTTTTTCCGATGTCGGTACCGGTTCCCGTGACAAACAAACATTTTCCCATAATTCAAACCTTCCCAAAATCAAGCCAAAGTCCCGCCTTCAAACAGCGCAGAGAAATTGTTGCCGCAATCGTACACAAAAGCAAATCCGGCACAATTTGCAAAACTCCGCAATAAAAAAGCACTGCGGAAAATGCAATCGGTGCGTCGATTATGTAATTGGACGAAACATAAAACCAACTTATTCCGAACAGATAAACGACAGCCATGCCGCCGATATTTACCGTCAAAATTGAACGGAAGGACGGATTTTTTAACGTACGCGAAAATTTTCCGCAAAAATACGCCTGAAAAATAAATCCGATCAAATACCCGAAGGTCGGCTGAAGAATATATCCCGGACCTCCTCCGGAAGCAAAAACCGGTATTCCCAAAAGTCCCATCAAAACATAAATCCCGACGGCTTGAGTTCCGAGCCGTGCTCCCAAAATCAATCCGGCAAGCAAGGTAAACAGAAATTGCAAAGTGTAAACGTCCGAGCCGACGGGGATTCTTACAAATGTTCCGACGGTTATCAATGCAATAAACAGCGCGGTAAAAGTCAATTCGCGACCGGTTAATTTCCTCAAAAAAAATTTCCTCCTTTGCAACAAATACGCTGACCGGATTAAAGATACACGCCGATTTAAAATTTGTCAACGCGCAATTTAAATTTTGTTTACCTGCCGCATTACATTTTGCATTGTAAACCTGACGTATTTTGTGGTTAAAAATTATCTTGACAATATGAAGCGCCTCAGATATAAAAACGTTGACGACAAAGTTTGCGAAGTTCATGAATATCAAAATTCTTGCGGACTCCGACAGCAAATTTTTAATTTATTACAACAGGGCGGTGAGAAAATGGGCGAAACCGATATGATAAAAGCTGCCGTTTCTGCGACGGATAAAATTGGAGCAAAAGTGTTACCCGAAGACATTGTCAAATTGGTAAGACAAAATGCAACGGCGGCATCGGGAATTGCACTTATTCCGCACGGCGCGACCGTTGCAATGGTCGTCAATATCGGCGTGATGTGCGGTCGCATAAACAATGCGTTGGGAATAAAAATTTCAAAAAACAAATTGAACAGCGTCGTATCCGGGCTGATTACGGCTTTGGGTATGAGAATGTTGGTGCGAATGGGAGTAACCGAAATTTTCAAGGATTTTGTGCCGTTCTTGGGTACTTTGGGCGGGACTGCCGTGCAAATGTATCTTTTTTCTGCCGCAACATATACGGCGGCTTTCATTTATCTGAAAAGTCTTTCTCAACTTGATGAAATAAACAAAAATAATGTCGCTTCCGACAAAATCATAAACGAGATCGGCAATTTTGCCAAGAGCGGCAAAGAGCAAATTGCCGATATGTTTGTTTCCGCCAAAGAAATTTTTAAAAATCTGAAAAAATCCGATGCCGAAATTGCCAAAAATGAAATAAATGCGGAAGTCGAAAAAACGCGTGCCGCCTTGTCTGCCGACGGGAAAAATCTTGATGAGGAAGTAAGCAAAATTTTTGAAATCAACGAGGACAAAGCCTCTTTACGAAAAAGCAAGTTTGAAAAGGCACGGGGTTGGTTGAAGAATAAATTTAAGTGAGGAAAAAAATATGAGTTTTTCGGATATTTTCAAAAAAAATGATGTGAACGGTGCCGGTTGTCCCGATGTCCCCGTGACCAAAATTAAAGACGATCGCTTTAACGTCGGCCCGTATATTAACGGATTGTCAAGTTTTATTTTGAGTTGCGACACACCGATGACCATTTCGATTCAAGGAGATTGGGGCAGCGGCAAAACAAGCATGATGAACATGATTGAAGCAAATATCAAAAATTCGGTTTATCCGATATGGTTCAACACTTGGCAATTTTCGCAATTCTCACTCGGCAATTCGCTTGCAATTTCAATGATGGATGTATTGCTCCAACGATTGATCGGAGATTCCGGCAAATTGGAAACGGTTCTGAAGGGCGTTTGGGGTCTTGCAAAGAATGTCGCTTTGACGGCAACGGAGATAACCGTCGGATCGCGTGCGGCAGGCAAAGCGGAAGAAGCCATGGGCGGAACATTTTCCGGAAGTTATGTCAAAGAAATTTTGGCACTCAAAGAACAATTTCAAAAAGCCGTTAATGAGAAGTTGACGGAAACGAAACGTCGCCGGGTTGTCATATTCGTTGATGATTTGGACAGATTGCACCCGGCAAAAGCCGTTGAACTTTTGGAAGTTTTAAAACTCTTTTTGGACTGTGAAAACTGCGTATTTGTTTTGGCCGTCGATTATGAAGTCGTGACATTGGGTATCAAACAAAAATACGGCTCGGACGTGGATGCGCAAAAAGGCAAGAGTTTCTTTGACAAAATTATTCAACTTCCGTTTAAAATGCCCGTAGCACAATACGATATTAAAAATTACGTGCGCGATATGATGGAGCGCATGAAAATCGCCGTCACCGAAAACAACGTAAATTTGTTTTCTTCACTTATAAGAACGTCAATCGGACTCAATCCGCGAAGTATGAAACGTCTTTTCAACACTTATCAACTTTTGGACATAATCACCAACGGCGCGGTAAAAAACATTCCCGATAACGCCCGACAAAGAATTTTGTTTGCAACCGTTTGTCTGCAGATGAGTTTTGATGTTCTTTACAACTATTTGGCGGCAGGTAATATCGATCTCGAAACTCTCAAGGATTTGTCAAAAGTTACCGGCGGCACGGTACAAAATTTTACCCTTCGGCGAGAGATGAAAAATGACAACGGAGATATGGAAAACACCGGCAAAAATATTTTGGACGAAATTTTTGATCGTGATGATTTTTCGCCGGAAACAATGCCTTTAATTCAACGCTTGCCCAAGTTCCTTGAATTTTTTTTGGAATCGCTCACCGAAAACGACGGTGACGATTTGACGAAAACGGAAGTCCGTTACCTGCAAGAAATTATTCAGTGTTCGGCGGTAACTTCCGTCAACAACGAAGGACCCGACGATGCCGCAACCGAATCTTTGAACAACCGCCGGGCGAATCGTCGTTTGGTTGTCGAAACCAATGACGTGCTGAAAAAATTCGGACTTAATGAGTTTGTGGTTTATCAGTCAAAAAATCGTGTGGACGGTATTCTTGAAAGTTATGCCTCCGGATATACTTTTTTAAAAGCGAAAGATCACGAATACAAATTGCAATACGATGTGGACAATGCCGGGCGTTTCGGGATAAGTGTAAATATTGCTCTCAACGATCCGACGGGTTATAAGAAAGGTCGGGCGGAAATTTTTTATCAAATTTTTGGAGAAAATCCGCTCGGTTATCCCGATCTCCGCCCGGAAAAAGACGAATGGGGTTGGTATTATTATGACAATATGCTGACCGTCACCGAAGGCGATCCCAATGCACCGAATCAAATTGCAGACTTGGTGCGCGACGCGTACACGAGATTGGAAAAATTTTTGAAAAAATTAAATGACCGTAATTGATTGTTTTAAATCGGAATTTTGTTTATAATACGGGAAAATTTTTTGTTGAAAATTTCGGGAGGGTAAGCGAATGAAAGCTGCGAAACCTATCTATGTAATCGGTCATCGCAATCCGGATACCGATTCGATCTGCTCGGCAATCGGCTACGCGCATTTGAAACAGGCAATGGGCGAAAATGCCGTCCCCGCACGTTGCGGCAAAATCAACAACGAAACCAAATACGCACTGGAACATTTCAAAATGCAGGAGCCGCTTCTCTTGACGGATTTGTATCCCCGCGTAAAAGATGTTGCGCTCGAATGTAAAACCGTCGTCCGGCAACACGATACCTTGCGCCACTTGGGTGAAGTCATGCGCAAAAGCGAACTTCAATCCGTGCCGGTCACCGACAGCAAAGGCGCGCTCGTCGGTATCGTCACCGTCGGAGATCTCGCGAAAAGATATTTCCTCGAACTCGGTTTGCAAAGTCTTGTCGATATGCGCGTCCGTTATCGCGACATTATTCAGGCGACCGAATCGAAAGTCTTGGTTGCGGCCGACGAAAATGCTTTTATCGAAGGAAACATTTGCATTTCCGCCGGCAGTGCCGAAACTACCGTTGCCGTCCTTAAACCCAAAGACATTGTCCTTGTCGGCGACCGCAGCGTACATACTTTGATGATGTTCCTTGATGCCGGAATTGCCTGCCTTATCGTCACCGCCGGTTGCAGAATTGCGCCGGAAATTTTGGAAGAATGTGAAAAGCGCGGGATATTTGTCTTGGCAACTCCTTACGACACTTACACCGTCGGCAGAATGTTGAATCAATGCGTACCGATTCGCAGAATAATGAAATCGGATCCGGTATGTTTCCGCCCGATGGACCTTTTGAGCGACATTAAAGGCGTAATGGACGAACATCGTTACAGAAGTTATCCGGTCGTTGAAAACGGCAAACTTGTCGGAATTGTAAGCGCGGACGAAATTATGTTGCCGGAACGCGAACGCGTAATTTTGGTTGACCACAATGAACGCGGGCAAGCCGTTGAAGGCATTGAAGACGCAAAGATCATGGAGATTATCGACCACCACAGACTCGGCGGTATTCATACGAGCGAACCGATTTATACTCATCAGGAACCGGTCGGCTGTACCTGCACGATTGTTGCGAATATGCATTGGCATCGCGACATTGAAATTCCGCCGTCCATAGCCGGACTTCTTTTGAGCGCGATTATTTCCGATACCGTTCTGTTTAAATCTCCCACCTGCACGCCTTACGACAAGAAAACCGCCGAACGCCTTGCCGAAATTGCAAACGTCGATTTGAAAGAATACGGCTTGAATATGCTCCGCGCCGGTGCCGGCATCGGCGACAAAACTCCGGCGGAAATTGCCAAAAACGACATGAAGGAATTTAAGATCGGCGACTACAGAATTATCGTCAGTCAAATTTCCGTAATGGACACGAAGGAAGTTTTGGACATTGAAGAGCCGATTGTCAAATTCATGAAAGAGAATTGCGAGCGCGAAGGTTTCGATATGCATCTTTTGATGGTCACGGATATTTTGGAAGAGGCAACTTATTTGCTTTATGCCGGCTCTCCGAAAACTTTGATAGGCGAGGCTTTCAAGAAAGATGCAAGCGGCACTCACGTCTACCTGCCGGGTGTCATGAGCAGAAAGAAACAGGTAATTCCGCCCCTCAGCGAAGCGGTAAAGAGAATCAAGCCGCAATAAATTTAAATTCGTTGCGAAAAATTTTTGAAGTGGTATAATGTAAAAAAATTTTTTGATGAGGTGATTTGCAATGATTAAAGTTCGTATCGCGAACATGATGTTTTACGGCTTTCACGGTTATTACGAATATGAACGCGAACAGGGACAGAAATTCTTCTTTGACGTTGAAATGATTATGCACGACACCAAAGCCGCCGAAACCGACAATCTCAACGACGGCGTTGATACGGCGCGTGTTTACGACATTGTCAAGGAATCGACCGAAAATCAGCGTTTCCAACTCCTTGCAGCTCTGGGCGGCCACATTGCCGACAGACTTTTGGAAAAATTCCCGCATGTCGATGAAGTCAAGGTAAATGTTCGCAAGCCGAGCGTTCCCATTTCCGGCCCGATCGATTACGTCGAAGTTGAAGTTACACGCCGGCAGAAAAGTTAATCGAACGTAAAATAAAAATCTTTTCCCGTGCGGTTTTCAGATTGCCGGCGGGAAATTTTTTGTGGAAAAATTTCCCGATTTCTTTAATTTTAAATTCGGGCAGGAAAATCTTAAATTTTCGCAGAATATAGCGGAAATTTTTTTTGTTTGCAATTTAAGGAGTAACCGTGCAGATGCTTTACAATTCGTTGATGATTTTAAGCAGACTTGTCAGATTGTTGCCCTATGACGCCTTGCTTTTCTGCGGCAAGATATTGGGTCATCTGTATTACATTTTGATAAAAAAACAGCGCGAACGTGCGGTCAGTCAAATGATGGAAGCGTTAAACATTCCGGAGGACGAGGCGCGCAGATTGGTCAAACTTTCTTTTGTGAATTTGGCGCGAAATGTTTTGGATATTTTGTATATGCCGAATCTTAACGAAGAAAATCTTTCCGATTACATAGAAATAGATCACCTTGAAAGAATGAGAGACGCTCTTGCCGAAGGTCACGGCGTCGTCGTTTTGACCGGACATATCGGAACTTGGGAATGGCTCAGCGCGGCTTTCAGTTTAAACGGTATGCCCGTCACCGCAATAGCAAAAATGCAACCCAACGCCGAATATTCCAGAGTGCTTGACGATTTGCGCGCAACGATTCACGTCGAAATTTTTAATCGCGGCACAAATGAACTGCGGGCGGCGGGTCGTGCTTTAAAGGAAGGCAAGATTTTGGGATTTTTGGCGGATCAGGATGCCGGACCGTGCGGCGCTTTTATACATTTTTTGGGCAAGCCCGCCTCCACTCCGATGGGACCTGCAGTATTTTCCCGGCGTTTTAATGCACCCGTTTTGCCGGCGTTTATTCTCCGCAAGGAAAACGGCAGACATTTTGTGAAAATCGGCGAACCCGTTCATTTTGAAGATACCGGCGATACCGATGACGATCTTTTCAATTTTACCGTCAAGATGACAAAAATTTTGGAGGACGTTATTCGCGAAAATCCCACTCAATGGCTTTGGTTTCAAAAGCGTTGGAATACGCCGGTTGACATGAAGAAAACCGGAAAACATCACACGGTAAAAGTCAGGCATCAGTCAAAAGACAATCCCGATCCGGAGGAGATTCAATGAGCAAAACCGGAAAAATTTTAATCGGTGTCGGAATATTTCTTTTTGCCTGTCTGGTAGTTTGGGTAATTCGCACCACTCCCAATGCTCCGCCGCCGGAAGAAAAAATCGAGCCGCCGAGATATATGGAATATCGAAACAACACTTTGACGGAAGAGAAAGACGGCGTTAAAATTTGGGAGTTAAATTCGGAAAGAGCAATTATCGATGCAATGACTCAGAATGCCGAATTTGAAAACGTCAAAGGCAAGTTTTTTCAAGAGGACGGCAAAATTTTGGAAATTACCGCAGAACGCGGAAATTATGAACAAAAGACAAAAAATGTTCACGTTGAAGGAAATGTTGTCGTAATTGACGGCGACGGCGCAAAACTTACCGGCGGAAAACTTGATTGGATTGACAAGGACGGAATATTGATTGCAAACGACGACGTAAAAATTTCAAAAGACGATATGCGAGCTTATGCGGATCGTGCGGAAAGCAAAGATCAATTCAAGCATTTTACTTTAAAGGGAAAAGCAAGGGTTTTGAAGGGTGTCAAAGAGGACGATTCCGAAAAATCGGAGGAGAAAGATAAATGAAGTGGAAAAAAGTTTTCGCGGCAATTTCCGCCGCAATGATTCTGACTTTGCCGGCGGCTGCCGAAGAAAAGGAAAATTTGCCTTCCGAACTCAATGCCGATGAAGTGGAATACGATATGAATACCGGCGACGTTATCGCTACCGGCAACGTGCTTTTGAAACACGGAACCGGCAGGGCAACCGGCAAAAAAGCGCGTTACAATATGAATACCGGAGCCGCTTATCTTATCGGAAATGTCGTCGTTGTCCGGAACGATATGCGCCTGACTTGCGAGAAATTGACGAGCGACGGCAAAATTATGCAAGCCGACGGAAATGTTTACGGCGTTCAAACCGTTGCACCGAATGAAAAATATCCGAACGGCGACACAAGAACTTTCAGGGGTGAACACGTCGATTATTACCCGGACGACAAAAAACACGTCGTAATTCCGAACGGCGGCATTGCAACGAGCGGCGACGGGACTTTTACGGCGGATCACATTGAAGGCTGGCTTGATGAAGAGCATTATATCGGAACGGGAAATGCTCATGTCATAAGTCCGCCGCGTCAAATTGAAGCCGGCGGGAACAGAATAGATTATTTCGGCAAGGAACGGGGAAAAGCAATTTTGACCGGAAATGCTTGGGCAATTCAGGAAAACAACACCGTTAAGGGCGAAAGATTGACCGTATATCTTGCGGACGACAAAAAATTGAAAGTTGCACCGGAAGCACCGAAACCTGCCGAGCCGCCCACCGTTGACAAAGCATTCGGTGATTAGTTACAGGCTGTCGGTTAAGAGAAAACCTTTCCAACGTTCGCGAGGTAATTATGCACATTGAAGCAAAAAAATTGGTAAAATCATTCAAAGGGCGCACGGTAGTCAATGAAGTTTCCCTGCGCGTCGAAAAAGGCGAAATCGTCGGACTTTTGGGGCCGAACGGTGCCGGCAAAACGACTTCATTTTATATGATTGTCGGATTGGAAAAACCTGATGCCGGAGAAGTCTTTTTGTCCGATATAGAAATTTCTCATCTGCCCATGTATAAGCGGGCGGCGTTGGGAATAAGCTATTTGACGCAGGAGGCATCGATTTTCAGAAAGTTGACCGTCGTCGAAAATATCATGGCAATTTTGGAAACGACAAAACTTCCCAAAGAAGAACGCCCCAAAAAACTTGAACAACTTTTGGACGAATTTAACATTCAGCACGTCCGGGATCGAAAGGGTACGGAACTTTCCGGCGGTGAAAGGCGGCGCGTCGAAATTGCCCGCTGTCTTGCACTTGAACCGCAATTCATTTTGCTTGACGAGCCTTTTGCCGGAGTAGATCCGCTTGCCGTTGCCGATATTCAGACGATAGTAACTTATCTGCGCGAACGCGGCATGGGAATTTTGATAACGGATCACAATGTCCGGGAAACTTTGCACATTGTGGATCGCGCTTACATTTTGAATGAGGGAAAAATTTTGTTGGAAGGAAACGCCGAAGAAATTGCCGGCAGTCCGGTGGCAAAGAAATTTTATCTGGGCGACAATTTTACACTGTAAGCGGGGAGATTTTTGATGCATTTGAGAATTTTGGACAAATACATATTTCGCGAAGTGATTACGGCATTTCTGTTCGGGATTTGCGCATTTTCCGCAGTCTTTATCGGATCCGGAACGCTTTTCAAAATTGCCCGCTATATTACGGACTACGGCGCGTCTTTTACGTCGGTCGTAAAAATTTTTATCTACGGCTTGCCGGCGATAGTCATGTGGACTTTTCCCATGTCAATGCTTTTGGCAACGCTTATGACTTTCGGAAAACTTTCAAGCTCCAGCGAAATTACCGCCATGAAATCCTGCGGAATAGGTTTTGCCCGAATTGCCGCCCCCGCAATATTTTTGGGTATGATTGTAAGTTTTTGTGCAATTCTCTTTAACGAATACGTCGTTCCTTGGGCGAATACCTCTTACAACAACGTCGTATATTATGAAATTCAGGGCAATACCGAAATGAAATCTCAAGATCATATTATCGTCAAGGAAATTGAGGACAGCAAAATTCAGCGGCTTGTATATGCCCGGCTTTATCGCGCAGATATTGAACAGCTGCAGGGCGTGACCATGCAGGAATTTAATACGGAAGGTAAAGTTACCCATGTTGAAAACGCATCTTATGCGGAATGGAAAGATAATGCTTGGATTATGCACGAGGGAATGATTTATGATGTTTCCGATGACGAACGCGCTCATTCCATGCAATTTGAAAAGCAAATTTTGCCGGTCAAGGCAAGCCCCCGTCAAATTGTCCGGGAACAAAAAAAGCCGGAAGAATTGACAATGGAAGAACTCAAAGCGCAAATTCGCATAATGAGAACTCAATACGTCAATACCAGCAAATTGGAAACCGAACTTTATCAGCGCATAACCGTTCCGATGGCAAGTTTGATTTTCGCCTTAATCGGAGTGCCTTTGGGCTTGCAACCGACAAGAAACAGTTCTTCAATGGGCTTTGCGTTGAGTGTCATAATAATTTTTATCTATTATGCGGTCATGACTTTGGCAAACGCAATAGCACGCGGCGGCGCAATCAATCCGATGTATGCCGTTTGGATACCGAACATAATCGGATTGATTTTCGGAATAGTTTTGATAAGACGCGCCTCTCAATGATGTGAAATTTCAACTCAGGAAAATAAATTCATAATCGTATCTTTCGCCAAAATTTGAGGATCCAAATTTATATCGCAGTCCTCCGGGTTATCGACCAAAATTGCGCCGGCACTTTCCAAAAATTTCTTGTCAAGTTTCAAACAGCTTTTAAATGATGTTTCCATCGCCGAAATCATCATGTTCAATTTTTCGTCGCTCCGGGCAACGATTCTTTTGCC
The DNA here is from genome assembly GCA_905236255.1 of uncultured Selenomonadaceae bacterium. GTDB lineage: Bacteria > Bacillota > Negativicutes > Selenomonadales > Selenomonadaceae > Quinella. Next base: position 15,955 of record CAJOPK010000224.1, read on the forward strand.
GGTGGAGGCGGAAGTGAAATAAAATTTTTTCGTTCCGGTTTCGTCGCAACCCAGAAAACCCAAAAACATTTCGCCGAAAACAATTTCGCCCGGAATACAAAAAGCCGTTTCATGTGCGCCGATAAGATATTTTCGCGTCAAGACTTCTTCCCGGACTTCACCCAAAACAATTTTAAACGGGGTTTTTCCGCTTCCGGAAAATTCATTGAGATTTGCCGTAATCAGATCGTCCGTGACTTTTTCCCCGACAAAATATGCCTCCGTCGCACCGCCGAATTTTATCGGCGCGTCGGTCATATCGCCGGAAAAAATAATTTCGTGTTCCTTTGTCGCTCCAAAATTTTCTTCGTCAAATTGATTGTGCCAGCCGAAATCCCTTTTCGGCGAATTTAAATGTAAATCCAAATCCGTCCGAACTTCTTCTCCGTTCGGACGCAGGGTGTTGAGCCAGTGAACGGCAACGATAACATTTTTTGTGTCGAAAGTGTAAAAAGAATTGAAAGGAATTGCCCCGACAAATTTTTTTTCGCTTGTGGGGAGTGCGTAAGTAAAATTCTGCGGAATGTAAATTTTTTTGCCGGCAATTTTCGATCTTACCTGCGCGACAATCGAATTTATAATGTCAATCAAAATGAGCGCGTTCGGATTTTTTTGTCCGGCAAATTCCTTGACGAAAACTTTTCCGTTGCGAATAAAATAGGCAATATTTTCCGGTGCGGCAAGTCTGTAAAGCAGAGCATTTGCCGCCGAAATTTTTTTGAAGATCGTAATTTTTTCAAGTTCGTTTTTAATTTCGTCCGGATCAAGATTTTCGGATTGAGTCAAAAGATCCAAAATTTTCGGCTTAACCGGTCTGTGAAAAGTTTCGGCAAGTTTGCGGATTTTGTTGATCGTCTTTTTCATGTAAGGCGAATTTCCCTTTTTGAAGGCGAGGAACAGCGGTTTAAACCTGAAAAATATTGCGGCAAGTTTTTCGATACCGTTGTCCTTTATGTACCGTTGAAAATATTTTTCCGCATTTTTTCCGGGCAGGTTCATTCCGATACCCGTAAAAGTTTCCCGGTTTTTTATCAGAAGAGTTTTGCCGGTCACGACGTAAACCATGTAACGCAAAAATTCTGCGGGGTCTGCCGGCAATACATACATTAATTCACAAATCCGAATTTTTAATTCTTTGTTCGGAACGTCGTCAACCGGAATTTTTATTTGGAGCCGCCAAAGAATACTTATGACACTTTTCATGGTTTCTTCCGAAAGAGCCGCGCCGGACATAACCGTTTGAATCGTACGCCGCCTGATTTCATCTTCTTCAATCAAGTCGATAACGACAACTTTCAACGGCTTTGAATTTTTCGGAAGTTCGAGTTTGTCCGGAGGAATGAAAACGGTATTTTGATTGTAAATTCCCATCATTTCAAAGCCGTAAGTTGACACATAATGCAAAATTTGATTGGCGAGCAATTCTTCGACGGATTTTTCGGCAACGGTACCGAAAGATTTGTAAAAGCCTTGATTCAGTTCGTTTAAATCGTAACCGAAACTGTCGCAAATAAATTTTTCAATTTCTTCGTTGCCGAGCATATGGCAATTTTTCCCGGCCTTTTCCGTGACAAAAACGCCGTGCCCGGCAAATTTTTTTTGAGTTTCTTCAAAATTTGACGAATCGGTTTCTCCGAGATTCGGAACGGCTTTAAAGAGTGAAAGCACGGCCTTTATGTAGGGAACGGGGCGGGAAGATACTTTTTCGTCAAGCATTTCGCTCATAAGTTCTTTAAAGTTTATCATCTTGCCATTCTCCTTTAAAATCAAAAAGCGCGGGAAGTAAACAGAGTCGCTTCAAAAAAAAGGAATTTTTTATGTCGCAGAAACTTCATTTCGGAA
>CAJOPK010000225.1 GCA_905236255.1 uncultured Selenomonadaceae bacterium
AAAGGGGATTTTGAAAAACTTTAACCTGCTTTGATAAAATTCCCGGATAAATTTAAAAGAGTTCCTCAAATTTTTGAGCGAACTCTTCTTTTTTTTACCAATTTTCGGTACAATTCTATCTCAACACTTGCAAAAAAAAACGGCATCCCGAAATAAAAATTTTTATTATTGCTTCGGTGAAAAAAATACCCGGTGAAAATTTCGATAGAAAAATTTTTGTGGATAAATCACTGTCGTTTGTGTTAAAATACCCGGAATAAATTTTAACGGAGGAGGTGCCGGCGGCAGAATTTTCGCCGCTCCGATTATGTCTGAAATGACTTTTCACATACCGAAAAAATTTAATACCGATATATACAAAGTTCTCAATGACGTTGAAAATATGCTCTATTTCAGTTGGGATTTGGCGACGGATACTTTGGAATTTACTTCGCCGGTCGAAAATTCCGATTACGAATTGCCGCAAATTTCCTGTCCCGCATCAACTTATTTTTGGGGAGGAAGTTTTATAAATCCGGATGACAGCGAGGAGTTCAGCCAATTTTTGGACGAAATGTTTTGGCTGAAGATGGTCAAAAACGATTACAAATTTTTCAGCAAGAAAGTTCGTCTGCTCGGAAAAGAAGATCGCGGTTATCTTTGGGCCGAACTTCGCCTTGTCGTCTATTTCGACGAAAATATGCCGGTAATTGCTTTCGGCTGTATCTGTAACATAAACGTCAAACAACTTTGGCAAATGGAACTTCAACATTCCGCCGAACATGACGTTTTGACCGGATTTTTGAACAAAGTCGGCTGTCAAAAACATATCGAAAAATATTTGTCCTCACTTACTCCCCGCGATATGCCGCCCGCACTGATAATAATCGATGCCGACGGTTTCAAGGCAATTAACGACTCTTTCGGGCATCTTTTCGGCGACGGAGTTTTGTCCGATATGGGAATGGCAATTCGCGGAAATTTTCGGCAGAAGGATATTGTCGGAAGAATCGGCGGCGATGAATTTGTCGTACTTTTTACCGAAATGCCCTCGCTTGACGTTTTGGAAAAGCGTTGCAGTGAACTTTTGAAAAGTTTGAACAGGACTTACGAAAGCAACAATGTCAAACTTCCTTTTTCCATAAGCATAGGGATTGCGCTTTATCCGGAACACGGCACGAATTATGTCGAACTTTTCAAGCGTGCGGATCGTGCTTTGTATGATTCAAAATCAAAAGGTAAAAATCAATATTCGATTTATCGCTCAAGTTTGATAGGACAGACCGTTGCCGTAACTTCAAACAGAGACCCGCAACATTCCGAAGACATTCGGCAAAAGGCTTTTCAAGATAATATGCTTGAATTTGTTTTGAACTTACTCTACGAAACTCAAAATCACGACATAACGATTTCCATGTGTCTGGGACTTTTCGGAAAACAGTTCAATCTTGACAGGGTTGCCGTTGACAGATTCAACCGCAGCACAAACAGCTATTCAAATATTTTTGAATGGGTAAGTCCCAAAGGAATTGCCATCGGAGATGCCGACGATGCCGAAGAATTTTCGGATATTATTGCCGACCGTTACAAAATGATCGGCTCCCTTTATCACGCGACTCCTTACGGCGTAATGTCAATTTCTCCGGACGCGCCGGTTCAATGTCCGCAATATGCGGAAGTTTCAAAGACTTTGCATATCGGATCGTTTGCCTACTGCAAAATTTCTCACGGCACGGAAGATGTCGGTTGTGTCGGCTTTGAAAGCGTCAACGCCCCGCGCGAATTTGAAAAGGAAGAACTTACAAAGTTGAGTATTTTTTCCGTACTTCTCGGAAATATTTTGCTTGATCGGAAAGCCGACAATATTGCCGAAAGAATCAACCGGCACTTGCAAAACATTCTCGATCATATGCAGGAATTTATTTACGTCATTGACAAAGACACTTACAGCCCGATTTATTTTAATTCGACCATTCGTCAAACTTTGTCCGGCACTTCGACGGATCAGCCCTGTTATCAGAGATTTCACGGATTTGATGCGCCCTGTGAAGGTTGTCCGCTCAACAAACTTTCCGAGCGCGGGCATGAATACATTGACGTTAAACTCAAAAATCGCGGCATTGAAACAAATGCACGGGCTTACAATATTTATTGGGAAGATGAACAGGATAAAAATTTGGCGTTGATTATTCAGTCGTCATTTTAGAATGAGGTTTTTAAATGGGAAGAAATATAACTCCGACGGTCGAAGGCGGTCTGCTCACGGCAATCGCGGTAATACTCGGACTTATGTCGGTTTATGTTCCGGTTTTCGGCGTGGTGATGGAATTTTTTCTTGCCGTGCCGATTGTCGTTTTGACCGTTCGTCAAGGCACCGGAAAAGGTTTTATGGCAGTTTTGGTATCGTTTCTTTTGTTGTCAATGTTGACCGGACCGGTACTTGCGTCAAGAATTGCATTGAGTTTCGGAATTTGCGGATTGGTTTTCGGTTACTGTATCCTCCAAAATTTCGGCGCGGTAAAATCTTTCATAATAACTCTTGTTTCGGCGTTTGTTTCGCAAATTGTTGCGGTGGGAATTTTGACGGTATTCATGGGAATAAATGTTATGGAAACCGAATTAAATTTGATACAAGAATCCTTCGATCAATCTTTTCAAATGTACGAAAGCATGGGAATGGGAAAAGAGCAAATTGACGAAGCAAAATCACAGGTCGCCCCGACTTTGGAACTTTTAAGTCATTTAATGCCGGTACTTTTGCTTATGCTTGCACTTATAAACACAATCGCCTGTAAACTTACTTCACAATGGATTTTTCCAAAAATCGGAATGAAAGAAATTTCGACTTTTCCGCAATTCAGAGAATGGAAATTCCCG
>CAJOPK010000226.1 GCA_905236255.1 uncultured Selenomonadaceae bacterium
AATTTTTTTTGCGTTGAAAATTTAATGAAATTTTAACTTTTTTTCTGCGGAAAATATTTCAAATTACGGGAAAATTGCTGTATAATTCCGGTGAAGAGGTTTTGGAAAAATTTTAACGGGGAAGTGCAAAAAAAATGAAAAGGAGTATCTTGAGGAAAAAATATCGTACCCTCAAAAAAATTCTTGCGGCGGGAAGTCTTGCGTTTGCAATCTCCGCCGAGTGTTTGCCGTCCGCTTTTGCTCTGCCGTCCGGCGAACACGGCGAAGTCAACATAAGCGAGATTAAATCTGCCGCCGGAATTATGGATATTTCCGGGACGGGCAACGCTTTGATAAAGTGGACTGATTTTTCTGTTGACGGCGGCGAAACAGTCAACTTCAGCGGAATGACAAATATGCTGAATTATGTCGATGCGGCGGGCAATCCTTCAAAAATTTTCGGCACGATTAACGCAGATATTGCCGGCAACCTCTATGTAATAAATCCGAGCGGAATAATTTTCGGTGCGGACTCCGTGATAAACACCGAGCATTTGCTTGCGTCCACGCGTTCGCTCACCGATGACGAGATAAGCAATTACACTTCATCCGGTACAAATCCCCTTGCAACTTTCGCCGGCTCTTCAAGGATCGGGCAGGGCTTGAAATCTTCCGATATTTTGGGGGCTTACGATATTGCCGACGGCGATATAATGTTTTTGGGAAAAGTCAACGCCAATAAAATAACCGTCGAAGGAAATTCCATTCAAATTCGCAACGTCGCCGATTTAAAAATGAAGGACGGCGAAACTCAATTACCCGGTTCAAAGGCGACTTTCAAAAAAGTTACAGACGTTGAGATCGGATATTTTTCCGATGAAAGTTCACCGACTTCTCTGGGATATTCCGGCACGGATTATATTTTGATTTCCGATGCCGCCGGACTTCAATCAATGACCGGTGATTATCAAACCTCATACAATTATATGCTCGCAAATGATATAAATTTGTCCGGCACGGATTATGTTACGCCGACCGTTTACGGAAATTTCAACGGCTTGAATTTTAAAATAAGCAATTTGACAAGCTCTTCCGGCGGTTTAATGACTTACGGAACATACAGCGGTTCCGGCGGTCCCGTTACAGACGATACTTTGAGAACGATAAAAAATATTCGATTGGATAACGTGAACGTAGACGCTTCCGGTTACAATTACGACGGCAGCGTGATAAATATGATTCAAAGCAACGGTCGGGCGAATATCGAACTCAATAATATTTCGGTAAACGGCAAAATAAATGTCCCGTACGGCGGCGGTATCGTCGGGTATGCCAACAACCCCAATTCCGTTTTGATGGAGAATGTTGAAAATAACGACGATGTATCAGCCTCCGGCGGATATGCAAGCGGACTGCTCGGATACATATACGGCGGTGATCTTGAGATCAAAAATTCAAAAAATACCGGCAAAATTACAGGCGGATCAAGCTATACCGGCGGGGCGATAGGTTTTTTTTCCGGCAAAAGTTTGAATCTGGAGAACGTACACAACATTTATGAAGGCACCGGCTTGTCAAGTTCGAGTAATTATATAGGCGGAATTGTCGGATATATAAGTACAAATTACAACACCACCGCCGTAACTTTAAAGAATGTTTCAAACAGTGCCGATATGAAAGAATCGGAGGATCGCAAAAATATGGGATCCTTTAACGGCGGAATAATCGGATATGCCTCATCTTTTTCAGGCCCCGCAACTTTGACTTTGGAAGATGTGACAAATACCGGTAACGTCGGTTTTCAAACGGCAACGAATTACGAAACGGGCGGAATAATCGGTTATTTGAATTGGAACAATACAATCAATTTTAAAAATGTTTATAATTCCGGAAACGTCGGTCGAACCGATTCTTCAAGTACGGATTTCGCGATCGGCGGAATTGTCGGTGAGTTTAACGTGAGCGGAAACCAAAATGTGAATTTTGAAAACGTAACGAACGCAGGAAATATTTACGGTAAATCTCAAACAGGCGGCATTGCAGGATATTTTCCCGCATATTCAAGCAACATAAAAGCCGTCGGGCTTAAAAATACCGGTACCATAACAAGTTTCGATCATTACGGTGC
>CAJOPK010000227.1 GCA_905236255.1 uncultured Selenomonadaceae bacterium
CAACGCCGTCCCGGCGTCAATCGCGACCTGCCGCCCGTCCGGGGCGGCGCCGCTTGTCCGTAATTTCGGAGTTAAATTTTGAGTTTTCTGAAATCGGCGTTTATTTGTCCGGATCGCCGGAAAATTTTGTGAAACGCCCGTGCATTTTTAGTGACTATATACAGCGCAACAAAAACTGCCGAAATTTCCAAAAACTTTGCCGAGAGAAAATTTACGTTATCCAAGTAACTCACAGCCTCCACGCAATTCCCGCATTATAAGTTGATCAAGAATAATTTAACATAGTCGCTTATCATTGTCTATCAAATTTTAACCACTGCCGTTATCTGCGACTGAATAATTGAAAATAAAACGGCTTGTGTAAACGGACACAAACCGTTTTATTTTGTAGTTTTTTCAACCGTCAATCAAGCGGTTGCATAAGTTCTGTACATTTTAATTTCTTCCGGATTGTCTTGAATGTTCCAGACTCCGCAGGGACAAACTCCGGCACAAATTCCGCAACCGATACATTTATTTTCGTCGGAAAAATATTCCCAAGTCCCGTCCGAATTTTCAATTCGCGAAATTGCTTTTTCCGGGCAGGAATTTAAACACATTTTGCAATCCCGGCAAGTTCCGCAGGAAATACATCTCAAATGTTCATGCATCGCGTCCGGGATTTCGCGGCGGTGACATTTTTCAAAAAACTTTCTTGAAAGATTTTCGGCGGGAATATTTTTTTTGTTTTCAATCGGAGTAATTTTTTCGCCGTTCAAAAATTGATTGATCATCAAAGCCGTTTTTCCGGCATCGCCGATCGCGTCGGTAAGCCTGCCGGGTTTAATGACATCGCCGGCAACAAAAACTTTCGGCAAAATCTTCTTTTCCGGCGACGGAATCAGCCAACTTCCGCGAAACTTTTTTATTTCGGGATTTTCCGGCAAAAAATCCGGGACCGGTTCTTCACCTATCGAAACAATGACTTGATCCGCCTCAATAAATCTTTCGTCGTCCGAAAAAATTCCTTCGTCCGTAATTTTTTTCGTCATGAAAGGCCAAATAATTTTGCCGCCGAAATTTTCAAGCCGCCTTATTTCTTTCGGAAATGCCGCAGGTTTTACGACATCGACCACGACGACACTTTCCGCGCCCTGCTCGTAAGCCGAAGTGGCAACGTCCATTCCGGAATTTCCGCCGCCTATTACCACAACTTTTTTCCCGATTTTCGGTTTTTCGCCGCGATTTATCATTTTGAGAAAATCAATTCCGAAAGTCAATTTTTCCTTGCCTTCCCAATTAAAATATCTCGCCTTGTGACCGCCGATCGCAATTAAGACCGCATCATTTTCATCACAAATGTTTTTAAATTTTTCTCCGTCAACTTTGCAATTCGTTACAAATTTTACGCCGATTTTTTCTATTCGATTCAATTCCGTTTGCAAAAGTTCCGGCGAAATCCGGGAATGAGGAATGACTTGAGACAACTTGCCTCCGATTTTTTCAGCGTCATCATAAACCGTGACATCATGCCCGGATCTTGCAAGTTGCCAAGCTGCCGAAAGTCCGGCAACTCCACCGCCGATAATTCCGACTTTTTTGCCGGTGGAAAAATTCGGCGGCTCAATTTCGATATTTGCGGAATTTAAACCGAGTTCTCCGATTTTTATCGGTTCGTCAATTTTCCCGCGACTGCAACCTTCCATGCAGGGATTCGGGCAAAGAGTCCCGCAAACGGATCCCGGAAAAGGCGTATATTTCAAAACAAGTTTCAGAGCGTCCTCAATTTTTCCCTGCCGCAAAAGTTCAATTCTTTTTTGAGTGGGAATACCCGCAGGGCAGAAAAATTGACACGGTGCGGAAAATTTTGAATTGTCCCAACTCGGAACTTTTAACCGATAAATTCCGTGATTGACCGTGTTTAATACGACAAAATCGTCAACGGCGACATCGGAAAAAATCCCGCCCTTAACCCAATCGTTTTTTCTGAAGGCGGCAAGATCCGGCAAAACTTGCGGCTTTTTTTCTTCAAAAGTCAGCGGACGAAGTTTTTTCCATTCGCTCCAATCGGAAAGTTCCGCAATAAGTTCGGATTTTTCTATCGCGTTCAAAAAGTGATTCATTCCGCCCTTGAGAAAAGAAATATCGTCGTCGTCAAGGTCAAGGCAGAGAATGTCATTCGGATAATCCGAAATTTTTCCGCGAAAATAAACAATGCCGCCGACCATTCCCACACAGGCACGATCCCCAAGTACGGAAGAAAATTCCCGACAATCCGCGCCGCAGACAACGGCACGACCGCCGCCCATAAATTCAAACGAAAAACTTCCGACATTTTTCAAAATCCAAAGTTCCGGCTCTTCATAAAGCGGATCATGTTTCATCAGAGAACCCGTCCGGGTTCCGGCACGACCGCCGATATAAATTTTGCCGCCCGAAGAACAATGTCCGGCAGTATCGCCGGCATCGCCTTTAATCGTAATGATTCCGCCGGAATTGAGCCAGCCGGCATCGGCGGAAGTCGAACCTTCCACAATAATTTCGGTATTCGGCAAACACATTGAGCCGACACGCTGCCCGGCATTTTTTATTTTGAATCTTAAAGTTTTTCCTTCCGGGTGCCAAAGAGGGCCGCCTATATCATGCTGACCGCTTGCAAAAATTTCAAAATCCGTTTCGCCGGATTTTACCGCCGATTCTATTTCAAGCAGAAGGTCTTGAGTTGACATTCGCTCATTATTTTTTATCGTATCAATTCTCAACATTTTATTTTCTCCCATTATTCGTCCAAAAATTTTTGAAGTCTGTCCGCAAATTTTCCGACGTGCAAACCATCAACAAATGAATGATGAACTTGAACCGACAACGGCATCAATAATTTTCCGCCGACTTCGCGAAATTTTCCCCAATCGAAAAGCGGCGTTGAAACTTCTTTTTTGCCGGAAATCGTGTGCGAAATATGTGTGTAAGTCAGAAAATTCATCGGTGAACATTGAAAAATATCATTACCCAAAGGTGCGGTAAAATATTCTTTTTGCATGGCGGAAATTTTTTTTGCAAGTTCAACATAGTTTTGAAGATTTTCCACAAAAGGCACGTTGACAACTTTGAAAAGTTCCGTCTCCTCATCAAGCAAAGTAAAAGATGTGTCAATTTTGTCGAACAAAACAATTTCGCCGTCCAAAAATCTGTATCGAAAATTTTCAATTTCATTGCCGCATTTGCAAACGGCATGAACCATTGCCGGCGTAAAAGACAAATTTTGTACCCGAATTTTTTTATAAAAATTTGTCACATCAACTTCAAAAGTTACGCAAAAATTCGGCTCAACATAATTTCTAAAAATC
>CAJOPK010000228.1 GCA_905236255.1 uncultured Selenomonadaceae bacterium
CGCGCAAGCAAGATATGTTCGCGAGTCTGCGGCATCGGACCGTCGGAAGCCGCGACAACAAGGATCGCGCCGTCCATCTGTGCCGCGCCGGTGATCATGTTTTTGATGTAGTCGGCGTGACCCGGGCAGTCAACGTGTGCGTAGTGACGCTTGTCGGTTTCGTATTCGACGTGTGCGGTGTTGATTGTGATACCGCGTTCGCGTTCTTCCGGAGCCTTGTAGATATTTTCGTAAGACTCGAACTGTGCATAACCCTTTTCGGAAAGAACTTTGGTAATCGCGGCAGTCAAAGTGGTCTTGCCGTGATCGATGTGACCGATTGTACCGATATTAACGTGCGGTTTGCTGCGGTCAAATTTCTGTTTTGCCATTTAAATAACACTCCTCTTTTGTAGATGGTCAGATCATCAGATGGACAGACAGTCAGCAACTGTCGATCTGAAAACTTACTCGCCCTTATTCTTTGCAACAATGGTATCGGCAATATTTTTCGGAACTTCGTCATAATAGGCGACTTCCATTGAATAGTTGCCGCGTCCCTGAGTTTTTGATCTCAAGTCGGTTGAATAACCGAACATTTCGGAAAGCGGAACGAATCCGTGAATAATTTGCGCGCCGTTGCGCGGTTCCATTCCGTCAATGCGTCCGCGCCGTGAGTTGAGGTCGCCGATAACGTCGCCCATGTACTCTTCCGGAACGGTAACTTCGACTTTGACGTACGGCTCCAAAAGTACCGGATTTGCCTTTTCCGCAGCCGCCTTAAAAGCCATTGACCCGGCAATTTTAAATGCCGCCTCACTCGAATCGACTTCATGGAAACTTCCGTCGTAAACGGTCGCTTTGACGTCAACCATCGGATAACCGGCAAGAACGCCGTTTTCCATTGCCTGACGAACGCCGGCTTCAATCGGGTTGATGTATTCTTTCGGAATGACACCGCCGACGATTTTATTCTCGAAAGCAAAACCTTCGCCCGGTTTCTGCGGTTCAATTTCAATCCAGCAATGACCGTATTGACCGTGACCGCCGCTCTGACGGACAAATTTTCCTTCCGCTTTCATGGTTTTGCGAATCGTTTCGCGATACGCAACCTGAGGTTCGCCGACTTTGCAATCGACTTTAAACTCGCGCAACATACGATCGACAATGATCTGCAAATGCAATTCGCCCATGCCGGAGATGATTGTTTGACCTGTTTCGGCATCCGTGCGGACTTTGAAGGTCGGGTCTTCTTCGGCAAGTTTTTGAAGTGCGACACCCATTTTGTCCTGATCGTTTTTGGTCGCCGGTTCGACGGCAACGGAAATGACCGGATCGGGAAATTCCATCGACTCCAAAATAATCGGCTTGCTTTCGTCGCAAAGAGTGTCGCCCGTCGTCGTATCCTTCAAGCCTACCGCCGCCGCGATGTCGCCGCTGTAAACAACGTCAATTTCTTTGCGGTTGTTGGCGTGCATTTGCAGAATACGTCCGATGCGCTCCTTCTTTCCTTTCGTCGAATTGTAGACGTAAGAGCCGGATTTGAGCATACCGGAGTAAACTCTGAAGAACGCAAGTTTTCCGACATAAGGATCGGTCATGATCTTGAACGCCAGCGCGGCGAAAGGTTCTTCGTCGCTTGACGGACGCGAATCTTCGGAATTGTCTTCCGGATTTATGCCCTGAATCGGCGGAATATCCGTCGGTGCCGGCATATAATCGACTATTGCATCAAGCAGGGGCTGAACGCCGCGATTTTTGTAGGAAGTTCCGCAGGTGACGGGAGTCATCTTGCAGGCAATGGTCGCCTTGCGAATGACCGCCTTAATTTCATCAACCGTAACTTCCTCGCCGCCCAAATACTTCTCCATGAAGTCGTCGTCTTGCTCGGCACACGCCTCCAAAAGTTTGTCGCGGTAGTCGTCAACCATATCCTGCATATCTTCCGGAATTGCAACGGTATCGGCAACTTTTCCCAAATCGTCCTCATAAACAATGGCCTCCATTTTTATGAGATCGACAATCCCTTGAAAAGTATTTTCGGCACCGATGGGAAGTTGAATTGCAACGGCATTTGCATGAAGGCGATCCCTCATCATTTGAATGACGTTGTAAAAATTC
>CAJOPK010000229.1 GCA_905236255.1 uncultured Selenomonadaceae bacterium
AAATTCTCTCTCGACCGATTCGGTCGCAATTTGAGGTGAAGTAGAAGAAATGAAGATAAATCCTGATGAAATTACTGCCATTATCAAGGATCAAATCAAAAATTACAATGTCGATCTGAATGTTGACGAAGTCGGCACGGTTATCGAAATCGGTGACGGCATCGCCCATATTCACGGACTTGACAAAGCCATGTCCGGCGAACTTTTGGACTTCGGCAACGATATTTTCGGTTTGGTCTTGAACCTTGAGCAGGATAACGTCGGTGCGGTTATTTTGGGTCGCGATACCGAAATTAAAGAGGGCGCGACGGTCAAACGTACCGGAAAAATCATGCAAGTCCCGGTCGGCGAAAACATGATCGGGCGCGTAGTCGATGCTCTCGGTCGTCCGATTGACGGCAAAGGTCCCATTAAGACTACCGAAACCCGTCCGGTCGAATTTAAGGCTCCGGGCATTGCGGACAGAAAGTCCGTTCATGAACCTTTGCAGACGGGCTTGAAAGCAATCGACGCACTTGTTCCGATCGGTCGCGGTCAGCGCGAACTCATAATCGGTGACCGCGGTATCGGTAAATCGGCAATAGCCATTGATACGATTATCAATCAGAAAGGGCAAAATTGTATCTGCGTTTACGTTGCAATCGGTCAGAAAGCCTCGACCGTTGCCCGCGTCGTAAAGACTTTGGAAGATCACGGCGCAATGGAATATACAATCGTCGTTGCCGCAACCGCTGCGGATTCCGCGCCGCTCCAGTATCTTGCACCTTACGCCGGCGTTTCGATGGCGGAATATTTTATGTATAAAAAAGATGACAAAGGTCAGGGCGGTCACTGCCTTTGCATTTACGACGACTTGACAAAGCATGCGGCGGCTTATCGTGCAATGTCACTTTTGCTCCGCAGACCTCCGGGACGTGAAGCATATCCGGGCGACGTTTTCTATCTCCACAGCCGTCTTTTGGAACGTGCCGCAAAACTCAGCGACGCACTCGGCGCAGGCTCAATCACAGCCTTGCCGATTATCGAAACTCAAGCCGGTGACGTTTCCGCTTACATTCCGACAAACGTCATTTCAATTACCGACGGTCAGATCATGCTTGAAACCGACTCGTTCTATTCCGGTATTCGTCCGGCTATCAGCGTCGGTCTTTCGGTATCCCGTGTCGGCGGTGCCGCGCAGATTAAAGCGATGAAACAGGTTGCCGGTACAATGCGTCTTGATTTGGCGCAGTATCGCGAACTTGCCGCCTTTGCACAATTCGGCTCCGATTTGGATAAGGCGACGAAGGCACAGTTGGATCGCGGTGCGCGTACCGTCGAAACTTTGAAACAGGCGCAGTATTCTCCGCTTGCCGTTGAAGATCAGGTTTTGACAATCTTTACCGCCGTCCGCAAAGAGAAAAAGAGCGACGGTACGGTTCTCGACAGCTTCCTTGCCGATATTCCGGTCGATAAAGTTGTTACTTTCCACAATGACTTCATTAAGTTTATGCACAACAATCATCCGGAAATAGGAAAGAAAATTGCCGAACAAAAGAAACTTGATGACGCACTTGAAGCCGAAATTTCTGCGGCAATCAGCGAATTTAAGGAAACAGTCAACTACAAGACTGAAGTTTAAGGCGGTGACGTAAATGGCAAGTTTGCAAAACGTCCGCCGGCGCATTAAAAGCGTCAAAAACATTCAGAAAATCACAAATGCAATGGACATGATTGCCCGTTCGCGTTTCAATGCCTCCCGTGATGCACTTATTGCCAATATGCCGTATGTTTACAAAACGCGCGATATTCTCCGCCGCGTCGTCACTCAAATGAAGGGCATGGAATTTGAACACCCTTTCATTATGACGCGTGAAGAATTGAAAAAGCGTGAAGAACTCGGCAGCGGCAAATTTCTGTTTTTGGTTCTTGCCGCCGATAAAGGTCTTGCCGGTTCTTTTTCAAGCAACGTCTTGAAAGAGGCTCATGAAACCATTGAATACGACGGCGAGGATAACAACGAAGGCAGTCACGAATCGGAAGAGGAAAATTTCCACAAGAAAAATTTCGACGCGATAAAGGGAATGATTTCCACAAAGAAGGCACCTCGTCAAAGTCAGCTTAAATCCACCGGCGGCATGATGAGTGCTCACTCTTACAAAAGTTCCGGACAAGGCGGCGGCGGTGTTCCTTCAACTTCAAATTTGACCGTTGCAAAGGAATATCACGACGAAAATTACATTGACGGTATCGAACTTATTACCGTCGGACGAAAGGCAACCTCTCACTTTAAAAATCGCGGCTACAATATCATCAAAAGTTACAGCGGAATCAGCGAACGTCCGAGTTATGATGCCGCCGTCGAAATTGCGAATCTGATTATAGATCGTTTTATGAGCGGCGAAATTACCGACGTTACAATGATTTATACCCAGTTTAAATCCGCAATAGCCTGTGAACCTTACGACGTTACACTTTTGCCCGTCGTCACCGATGACTTTGCTTATGCGGAAAATCTTGACGTTAAAGACGAATACATTTTTGAACCGGACATTCATAAAATTTTGAATGACTTCATGCCGCACCGTCTTGCCACAAGAATTTACGGCGCAATGCTTAACAGTGCGGCTTCCGAACTCAGTTCGAGAATGAACGCCATGAGCAACGCCACCGACAACGCGCAGGAACTTATCCGCAAACTCAATCTTTACTACAACAAAGTACGTCAAGCCGGCATTACCAACGAAATCAACGAAATTGTCGGCGGAGCCAACGCCCTTGAGTAATAGGTTAATAGGGAAAAAGGTTAATGGGGAAATAGTATAAGAGAAAGGAGAAGGAATTGTGAGAGCTAAAGATTACAAAGATTTTAAAGTTTGGCAGAAGGCAATGGATTTGACTGTGGAAATTTACAAATTGGTTGATTTGTTGCCGAAAAAAGAAACTTATGCACTTTCGGATCAGATGAGAAGATCGGTTGTTTCAATTCCTTCAAATATTGCCGAAGGACAGGGAAGAAATTCTGCGCGTGAGTTCGTACAATTTCTTTCGGTAGCTCGCGGTTCTCAAAAAGAATTGGAAACGCAGTTACAAGTTTGTATTCGAGTCGGATATTTGACAGAGGAAAATGTTGAAGTTGCATATAATCTTTGTGAAGAAGTCGGAAAAATGCTTAATGCCCTGATAATGAAAATACAATCTTCATTCGCAAAATACTGATTCCCCTCTTCCCCTCTTTCCCTTATTCCCTTATTCCCTTTATAAACCCAAAAGGAGGAATCCCAACTTGACCAAAGGAAAAGTAGTTCAGGTAATCGGCGCGGTCGTCGACGTTGAATTTCCCGCCGGCGAATTGCCCGAAATTCTGAACGCAATACATATAACAGGCAAGTCCGGCAATGTTGAAATAGATCTCATTGCCGAAGTTATGCAACATTTGGGCGACAGCGTCACCCGCTGTATCGCCATGAGTTCCACCGACGGACTTGTACGCGGAATGGATGCCGAAGATACCGGCTCTCCGATTAAAGTTCCGGTCGGTGAAGCCTGCTTGGGGCGCGTATTCAATGTTCTCGGGCAGACCGTTGACAATAACCCCAAGCCCGTAGGCAACAAAGATTTTTGGCCCATTCACAGACCCGCTCCGAAATTTGAGGACCAGGAAACTTCAACCCAAATTTTGGAAACCGGCATTAAAGTCGTTGACTTGATTGCGCCGTATTCTCGCGGCGGTAAAATCGGATTGTTCGGCGGCGCCGGCGTAGGTAAAACCGTTTTGATTATGGAGCTTATCCATAACATTGCGACGGAACACGGCGGTTACTCCGTTTTCTCCGGCGTAGGTGAGCGTACCCGTGAAGGTAACGACCTCTGGTCGGAAATGACGGAATCCGGCGTTATCGACAAGACCGCGCTTGTTTACGGTCAGATGAACGAACCGCCCGGAGCGCGTATGCGCGTCGGCTTGACCGGCTTGACAATGGCGGAATATTTCCGTGACGTTCAGGGGCAGGACGTTCTTCTGTTTATCGACAACATTTTCCGCTTCATTCAGGCGGGTTCCGAAGTGTCCGCACTTTTGGGACGTATGCCTTCCGCCGTCGGTTATCAGCCCACACTTACGACGGATATAGGCGCGTTACAGGAGCGCATCACTTCCACAAAGAAAGGTTCCATAACTTCCGTTCAGGCGGTTTACGTTCCCGCCGACGACTTGACAGACCCGGCACCTGCGGGTACGTTTACCCACTTGGACGCGACAACGGTTTTGAGTCGTCAAATTGCGGAACTCGGAATTTATCCGGCGGTCGATCCGCTTGATTCCACAAGCCGTATCCTCGACCCGCACGTTATCGGGCAGGAACATTATGAAGTTGCGCGCGGAGTTCAGGCTGTTTTGCAGAAATACAAAGAATTGCAGGATATTATCGCAATTTTGGGTATGGAAGAACTTTCGGAAGAGGACAAACTTACCGTTTCCCGTGCAAGAAAAATTCAGCGTTTCCTTTCACAGCCGTTTGCGGTTGCGGAAGTCTTTACCGGCTCGCCGGGTAAATATGTTCCGCTCAAAGAAACGATTCGCGGATTTAAGGAAATTCTTTCCGGCAAATACGACGAACTTCCGGAAAATGCTTTCTACATGGTCGGCAATATTGATGAAGCGATCGCTAAGGCGGAGAAACTCAAGGAGGCTTGATTCTTATGTCAACAATCCGACTTGAGATAGTCAGTCCTCAACGCGGGGAAATTTACTCAAACGATATAAATATGCTGATTGTTCGTTCGATTGCCGGCGAACTCGGAATTTTGCCGCGCCATGCAAGGCTTTTGACGGAACTCATTCCTCATGCCATGAAGGTAAAAGTCGAAGGCGGCGAAATTCAAATTGCCGTCGGCGGCGGTTTTATGGAAGTTACGCCGGAATTGATAACGATTTTGGCAAATGCGGCGGAACTTGAGGAAGCAATAGATGTCGAAAGGGCAAAAGCGGCTTACAAGCGCGCATCGGACAGAATTGAAGCATACAAAAACGCCGCAAAAGATTACGGCGAAATTGATATTCGACGTGCGGAAGCGGCACTTGCCAGAGCAAAGGCAAGACTTACCGTAAAGGGAATTAAAGTCGATTGACTTTGAAAATATTTTATCGGCTCCGACTCCGGTCGGAGTTTTTTGTTTCCAAAATTTTATGAAATGTCCCCGTTTTTTGACATAATGATCGAAATTCCCGGATTTTCAAATTTCAAAATTATCAAAATGACTGCCGGCAAATTGCGCCGGGAATAAGTATAAATTTTTAAAACTTTCTCAAACGGCTTTTTTTGCGGAATTACTTCGATTTTCTTATTTGTAAATTTCCCCGTTTCCGGTAGAATACCGTCACTTACCGTTTTTTTAGGAGGAGGACGCCGTGAAACTCAAAACCGTAACAAAACGCGCCGGGAATACCGTCGGCTACGATCGCAGCAAGATTTACAACGCAATAGTCGGCGCAAATCGCGACGCGACGAAACCGGAATATCGCCTTTCGAATGAGGAGGTTGAAAAAGTCACAAACGCCGTCGAATTTGCAATATCGGATCATGACAGCATAGGCGTTGAGGAAATTCAGGATCAGGTCGAAGAATCTTTGATGCAGAACGGATTTTTTGACGTGGCGAAACAGTACATAGTTTACCGCCAAAAACACGCGCAACGCCGCGCCGCTCAAAAAAGACTCATGGACAGTTACCGGGATATTTTTTTCGCCGATTCCGTCGATGTCGATTTAAAGCGCGACAATGCAAATATCAATACCGATGCGTCAATGGGTATCATGCTCAAACTCGGCGCGGAAGGCGCAAAGCATTTCGTTGACAATTACGTCTTGCCCGGCGAATACGCCGATGCCGACAGAGAAGACTTTATCCATATACACGATAAAGACTTTTCGCTCATAACCTTCAACTGTTGTCAAATCGACCTCTTGAAATTGTTCAGGGGCGGTTTTTCAACCGGACACGGATTTTTGCGCGAACCCAATTCGATCCGCTCTTATTCTTCACTTGCCTGCATAGCCATTCAATCAAATCAGAATGATATGTTCGGCGGTCAATCCATAAACGCATTTGATTTTGCGATGGCGGAAGGCGTAAGAAAGTCTTTTAAAAAGGCCGTCAAAGCCGCGCTGAAAAACGCCTGCGACTTTTGCGAAATTGAGCCGAAAGCCGAAATTGATTTTACCGTCTGCACTTATTCCGAAAACGGCAATACCGCCGCCGTCGAAAATTTGACTTCGATTGTCGGCTCGGAAAAAATTGCCGAAAAAATTTATAACAACGCTTGCCGTGATGTTGAGGAAGAAACTCATCAGGCTATGGAAGCACTCATTCACAATTTTAATACCCTGCACAGCCGCGCCGGCGCGCAGGTTCCTTTCAGTTCGATAAATTACGGTATGGACACTTCGCCGGAGGGCAGACTTGCCACACGGGAAGTTTTGAATGCGATAGATGCCGGACTCGGAAACGGCGAAACTCCGATTTTCCCGATAAGCGTTTTCCAACTCAAAGCCGGCGTAAATTACAACATTGACGATCCGAATTATGATTTGTTCAGACAGGCTTGCCGCGTCAGTGCGAAAAGACTTTTCCCGAATTTCGTAAATCTTGACGCACCTTACAATCTGCAATATTACAAGCCCGGCGATTACAACAGTTTCGTTGCCACAATGGGTTGCCGGACTCGCGTAATGTCAAATTTAAACGGGCCGGAAGAATCCGGAAGTCGCGGAAATTTCGCATTTGTTACGATAAATTTGCCGAAACTCGCGCTTGAGGCGAAAGGCAACATTGATAAATTTTTTGAACTCTTTGACAAATATATTCAGCTCAGCCACGATTATCTCTTGTTCAGACTTCACATAATCGAAGAGAAACACGTCTACAATTATCCTTTCCTCATGGGGCAGGGCGTTTGGATGGGGTCCGAAAAATTGAAATCCGGAGATCAAATTCGTGAAGTCTTGAAACACGCAAGTTATTCCATAGGATTTTGCGGGCTTGCCGAATGTCTTGTCGCTCTTGTCGGCAAGCATCACGGCGAAAGTGAAGAGGCGCAGGAACTCGGATTAAAGATTGTCGGTCATCTGCGCGAAAGAACCGACGGATTTGCAAAGGACGAAACGCGAAATTGGACGACTTTCGGAACGCCCGCCGAATCAACCGCCGGACAATTTCAACGCTCAAACAGAAAGAAATACGGCATTATAAAAGGCATTACCGACCGTGATTACATGACAAATTCAAGTCATGTGCCGGTATATTATCCGATCTGCGCGGTCGATAAAATCCGGATTGAGGCACCTTATCACGCGCTGGAAAACGCCGGACATATTGCTTACATTGAGATTGACGGCGATCCGACGAAAAATCTTTCGGCATTTGAGGCTGTCGTCCGTGCGATGCATGATGCCGACATGGGATATTTTTCAATCAATCACCCGGTAGATCGCGATCCCGTTTGCGGCTATACCGGAATAATTGCAAATGAATGTCCGCACTGTCACCGGAAGGAACTTAAAAAGGGAACTTTCCATATCGATAGATTGAGATAAAAATCAAAATTCATAAATTGCCGTCAACTTTTCGATCTAAAAATCGAGGTTGACGGCGTTTTATTTTACCGGTGCAAATGTCGGCAAATGCGTAATTTCTTCCGTAACTTTTTTGTGTCCCGTTGCATTAAATCCGACCGACAACGTTCATAAACTTTACCGGAAAATGTTTTAAATTGACGACGCAAAAAAAAGCCCTTCCTTTTCGGAAGGGCTTTCATATTTCCGGAAATTCTCCCCGCCCGTTTGAGCGGTTCAAATTTCGTTAAGTTCGTTTAATCTTTATATCGACCGTATGACCGAAATCAGACTCTCTTGGTAAGTTCCCAAGAACCCGTGCCGGATTCGCTGTCATAGTTGGCAGTCCATTCGTCACCGTTTGCAATCTTGACGGTAACCGCATCTTCAGCCTTGTCCTTGAGGATCGTGACGCCGCCGCCGTTGCCGACTCCGATTGCAACACTATCTGCGGTAATGGTGGAGTTGAGTGCGCCGTCGGTCATGAGATCTTCGACCATGAGGTTGAAGAGCCATACTTTGTCGTTTTCGGCATCAAAGTTGCTGATGGTATCGTTACCGCCTGCACCGCTGTCGCCGTTTACGCCGTAAGCAAAGACATCGTCGCCTACGCCGCCGACCAAGAGGTTATCGCCGGCAACGCCCCACAAGGATGCATTTTCGCCGCCGCCGATGATCGTGTTGTTGCCGGTGCTGCCGAAGAGCTGCATATCGCCTTCGGTTGCCTCATGTGCGTCAATTTCACTGATACCGAAGTATTCTTTGCCGTTCGCGCCGGTAAGATCGATCGAAACGTTATCTTCGTTGGTGGAAGCAACGCTGATCGTATCCTGACCTTTCTTCGAGTTGCCGAAGAAGAATGTGGTATCGTCATTGTAGGTGAAGTTGTTGACGGTTGAAGTGTTACCGATTTGTGCAACATAATCTTTGTCAATGACGGAGTTGCGAACCTGAATACGTGCATCCGGATCAACACTGCCTTCTCCGAGGTCAACAATGATCTTGCTGTCTTCGGAAGTGTTGAATACGATCTGACCGTCTTTGGCTTCAATACCCGCAAAGTCGGTGATAACGATTGTATCTGCGGTAAGGTTGTCTTCGTCGTCCGCACTGCGGAAAGCAAAGTTGCTGATTGTGTCTCTGCCGTCGCCGGAGCTGAAGTAGAAGGTATTGCCGGAGCCTTCGTTGCCGTCGGAAATGATCATGTCATTGCCGCCGCCCGCGCTGACGCCTTTACCGCTGTTGTTGACATTGGGATCGCCGCCGCCGACCGCAATCGTTTCTTTTGCGTCGCCGCCGAAGATTTCCGCACCGCCCGCAATGCTGACCGTGAACGAAGAAATACTTGCGTTTTCAAACATTCCGGAGTTGAGCGAAACAGTGCCGAGATCCGTTACATCGCCGGTGCCGTCGTCGGCAATCGTGAGTGCCGCATTCTTGCCGGTTACGAATGTATCCGGAAGCATATCGAGGGAAGCGACCGTTGCAGCCTTGCCTGCCTCAACATAAGAAACTTTCTTCGCATCGTCAACGCTTTCTCCGACGAGGAGGTTATAAGCACCGACAACGCCGTTATCGGAATCCGTATTGGTTTCGAGATCGGAGAAGGTCAAGCTGCTTGTCGAATCGTCTTTCTTGGAAGCAACGAGAACGCCCTTCGTGAAGTTGAGGTTGAGATCGTCCGCATTGGAGAGAAGGACATTGGAGCCGTCAACATTTTCAAAGCCCTGTTGCCAGCCGCTGACACTGTTCTTGCCGGACGCATTGGCGAAGTCAAGAGCCGCGCCGCTTTCATTGTCATCATTCGTAAGTTTGATGGAGTCATTGCCGGCACCTGGATTGATTGTATCTTGAGCACCCGCCGTAATTGTATCGGCACCTGCGGAACCGATTACGGAGTCTGCGGAGATACCGTTGTTATTGGAAAGAATGACCGCACCGTCGCCGTTTCTGTTCGGGGTAAGACCGGAAGCATCAAGTACGCTTTCGCCGGTGCCTGCCCAAGCAACAGCCAAGGAGTTGCCGCCTTCCGCGTCCGCAACAACAGCCATCATGGTAGCCATCGGATCCGCATCTTCGCCGAGCGTCAAGCTGGAATTGCTGTTACCGTAATTGAGTACATTGCCGTTGACGTGCAAATCATCGGGATTGAAGTTGCCTTCAACCGTGCTGAGTTTGCTGAGACGTACAACGTCCGGAGTTTCGCCGGTTGCATCGTAGTCGGTGATGGTGTAGCTGCCGTTCAGGTCGCTGAATACATCGCCGCCTTCGCCGCCGGTTACTTTGTCGCCGGTTGCGCCGTAAACCGTATCGGCTTTATCACTGCCGACAATCGTCGCTTTTCCGCCGCCGGCTTCATGGATTACATAAGCCGCCTGATCCGGATCCGCATAAACCGCATTGCTGCCCTTTGCATTTTCGCCGATAACGACGGATGCCGGAACTTCACCGGAGAGGGATACGGAATAATTTGCATTGACGG
>CAJOPK010000230.1 GCA_905236255.1 uncultured Selenomonadaceae bacterium
AAGGTATTCCCGTTGCAATTAACGGCGTCAAAAAAAATTCCGTTGAACTTGTCACCGAACTTAATGAAATTGGCGCACGTAACGGAATCGGCATTGTTGATATTTGTGAAAATCGCCTTGTAGGCATGAAGAGTCGCGGCGTTTACGAAAATCCCGCCGGCTCGATTCTCTATTATGCTCACCGTGAACTTGAATATCTCTGCCTTGATCGTGCAACTTTCCATTTCAAACAGCATGTTGCCGTCAAATACGGCGAACTCGTTTACGACGGTATGTGGTTCTGCCAACTTCGCGAATCTCTTGCCGCCTTCGTCGATGCAACACAGGAAACGGTCACCGGTACCGTTCGCCTGAAACTTTACAAAGGCAACATTATTTCGGCCGGCGCAAAATCCGATTATTCGCTTTACAGCAAAGAATTCGTCACATTTGAACATGACGACGTTTACAATCAGGCTGACGCAACCGGATTTATAAATCTTTTCGGACTTCCGCTTAAAGTTCGTGCGTTGGTGAATCAAAAATGAGTAAAAGTTTGTGGGGCGGCAGATTTGAAAAGTCTACCGACGAAATGATTAACGAATTTCAAGCGTCGATAAATTTTGACAAGCGTATGTACCGTGAAGATATTGAAGGCTCGACTGCTCATGCGAAAATGCTTGCAAAGTGCGGGATTATTTCGCCGGACGATTCAAAAAAAATTGTCGAAGGCTTGAATAAGATTCTTCAAAAAATCGAAGCCGGAGATTTTGAATTTAAAGTCGAACTCGAAGATATTCACATGAATATCGAAAAGGCTTTAACCGACGATACAGGCGATGCCGGGCGCAGACTTCACACGGCGCGCAGTCGCAACGATCAGGTCGCGCTTGATACTCATCTTTACGTTCGCCGGCAAGTCAAAGAGATTCAAAAGCTGATAATCGAATTTCAGCAGACTTTGATAAATGCTGCAAAAAAGCATTCCGGGATAATTTTTCCCGGATATACCCATTTGCAGCGGGCGCAACCGGTTTATTTTTCGCATCATCTGCTGGCGTATTTTTCAATGTTGCAGAGGGACTTTGAAAGATTTTCCGGAGTTTACAAACGGGCGGACATTATGCCGCTCGGCGCGGGTGCATTGGCGGGATCGACTTTTCCGATCGACAAAAATTTTGTCGCGGAAGAATTGAACTTCTCCGAAATTTATTCAAACAGCATGGACGCGGTAAGCGATCGCGACTATATTTTGGAATTTCTTTCGGCGGCGTCGATTCTGATGGTTCATCTTTCCAGATTTTCGGAAGAAATAATTTTGTGGTGCAGCCGGGAATTTTCTTTCGTCGAACTTGACGACGCGCATTGTACCGGCTCTTCAATGATGCCGCAGAAAAAAAATCCGGACGTTCCGGAACTTGTAAGAGGAAAAACCGGGCGCGTATTCGGTCATTTGCTTGCAATGTTGACGACGGTTAAAGCCCTTCCGCTTGCTTACAATAAAGATTTGCAGGAAGACAAGGAAGGTCTTTTCGACACGATCGACACGATTAAATTCAGTCTTGCCGTGTTCAGTCAAATTGTCGCCGGAATGAAGATTAACGCCGAAAATATGCGCCGCGCGGTTGAAGAAGATTTTTCAAACGCCACCGACGTTGCGGAATATCTTGTCAAAAAAGGTATTCCTTTCCGGGACGCACATGCGATAACCGGCAAACTCGTACATTACGGCATTGAACACAAAAAATATTTGACGGATCTGACTTTGGACGAATACAAAGAATTTTCGCCGGCATTTGACGAAGATATAATTTCCGTTCTCAAGCCGGAATCGGTCGTAAAAAATCGGAATATGAATGTTGAGGCGGCAATAATCAAGGCGACGGAAAAAATTAAAACCAATTCCGAGACTCTTTGATTTTGCACTTTGCCGGGCAACAAAAAAATCCCGTTCCTTTATCGGAGCGGGATTTTTCTTATACGGGATTATTTTCAAAAATCAAATTCTTACAAGACAATGTGAGCCATAACATAACCGACGCAGCAACCGCTGATAACGCCGATAAGTCCCGGGATCATGAAAGAGTGATTCAAAATGTACTTGCCGATTCTTGTCGTGCCGGAACGATCGAAACCTATGCAGGCGAGATCGGACGGATAGGTCGGAAGGAAGAAGTAACCGTAGCACGCACTGATAAACGACATAATCAATACCGGATCCATTCCGACGTTGAGAGCCATCGGAACGACGATCGCTATTGCCGCCCCCTGTGAATTAACGAGTTTTGACGTCAGGAAGGCAAGCACCGCATAAGCCCAAGGATACTGTTGAACCGCATTGCCCAAAAATTCCTTGAGGAACGACATATGCGCACCGAAGAAAGTATCCGCCATCCAAGCAACGCCGTAAACCGAAACGAGTGCGACGACACCGGAACGGAAAACCTGGCTGTTGCCGACATCTTTTGCTTTGACTCCGCAGGTCAAAAGGATAATCGCACCGACCAAGAGCATGACCATCTGAATTACGAGAACCATTGAAACCGGTTTCAAATCACCTTTTGCATTGGGGAAGTGGGGGAGCAAATCCGGAACATTTCCGAGAACGGCGATAACCAAAATACCGACGAGGAAAATTGTGGTTGCGCGATAGTAGGTTGAAGGAAGTTCTTTGTCCAAAAGACTTTCGGTATCGCCGTAAACATAAGATTTATTTTCCGGGTCTTTGATAAATTCTTGGAAGCGTTCATCTTTGTCAAGGTCTTTGCCGCGTCTGTAACTCCAAAGAGCCGCAAAGAATACGCCCAATCCCGTTGCCGGAATCGATACCGCCAAAATTTGAAGTACCGAGTAATGGTGACCGGCCGCCGCCAAAAATGCAACCACCGAAACAACAGCCACCGAAACCGGCGATGCGCAAATTCCCATCTGTGACGCAACCGACGCGACAGCCATCGGACGCTCCGGACGAATGTTTTGCTTAATCGCAATATCGTAAATGATCGGGAACATTGTATAGACGACGTGTCCGGTTCCGCAAAGCACCGTCAAAAACCAAGTTGTGAGCGGTGCAAAAATCGTAATGTGTTTGGGGTTGCTCCGCAAAAATTTTTCCGCGTATTTGAGCATGACCGTCAAGCCGCCCGAAGTTTGCAGAAAGCCCGCGCACGTTACGACCGCCATAATGATGAGCATGACATCGATCGGCGGTTTTCCGGGTTTATACCCGAATACAAAAGTAAAAATTACAAGTCCTATGCCGCTTATTACGGCGAGTCCGATACCGCCGTGACGCACGCCTATAATCAGGCACGCCAGCAGTACCAAAAATCCCAACAACATCTCCACAGACATCAATCCCTTCCCAAAAAATTTTCCCGTTTAAAATCAACCACGCGGACGATTGATTTTGAAGTTGTTGCCGGCTTTATTTCGTTGCCGCAAATTTATTTCCTGCAAGATTAACGGCGTAAATGAACATACAGTTAAATTGAACCTCTCCCGGCTAAAGCCGGA
>CAJOPK010000231.1 GCA_905236255.1 uncultured Selenomonadaceae bacterium
TACCTGAAAACAAAATTTTTAAGATTTTTGGTGCTTATGTCATTGACTGCAATAAATGTTTCAAAATTAGTTTTTAATTTTGTACCTTTGCAAGATTTTTCGCAGTCTTGGGACGATAAAAAATTGTACGCGAAATACAATTTGACCGACGACGAAATAAATTTTATTGAATCGACAATCAAGCCGATGGGCTGAAGAGAGGAAAATTTGTGGAGTATGCAAAAATATACTTTTTGGGGAAATTATGTTATGTGGAAAAATTTTTTTGCCGGAATAATCCTTGTGTCCCTTGCAATTTGCACGGGTATGGCAATTTTTAATATTTATATCGATACCTACGACGTTTTCGGCTCTTCAAAGAAAATCGGCGTAAATTTTTTTTCGTATAAAAGTCGTGATGCCGAAAGATTTACAAAGCCCGTCAAAGTCATTGAAAGAAAACCGACAATAATTTTTCTCGGCAATTCAAAGCCGGATTTTGCGCTTGATCCGAAATATTATGCGGAAATTTCCGGGCGCGACGAATCGGAAATTTATAACTTGGGAGTTCAACTCGGTCGCCCGTTTGAATCGCGAAAATTCCTCGAACACGCATTGAAAGTCAATCCCGGTGTCGAAGAAGTAATTTTGGCTGTGGATTTTGAAATGCTCTGTGAAGATATGCTTTTTGATTCCGGTTTGGATTTTGAACAACTCCGGACGGATCACATGACAATGAAAAATTTTTTTGCGGCGGCACTTTCAAGCGATGCGCTGAAAAATAATATTTTTACGTTGCGGGAAAATTACGAAAAGCGTCCGGATTATCCCGTATTTGAAACTTCCGGGAAAATGTCCGAAAAAATGTTGCATGACATTATGCCGGACGAAAAATCTTTTTGGTGGAATGTGCGCCGGTTTGTCGTCGAACATTTTAAATCAAAAAAATCTCCGGACGGGCATATTGAAGAATTGAAAAAAATCGTCGAAATTTGCCGGGAAAAAAATATTGAGTTGCGGGTCATAATTTTGCCTGTTCATGCCGCCGAACTCAACGCCTTTGCGATTTACAAAAATGACATTGAAAATATTTTTGAAAAAATTGTCGCCGTTACGCCCGTCAAAATGTATATGGGATACGACGAAATTTCCGGCGACAAAAATAATTTTTGGGACGCGGTACATGCAAGAAAATCCGTCGGCGACAAAATTCTTGAAAATCTTGCCGGCAAAAATAATTTTGGAACAATCGTAACAGGCGAAAACGTCAAAGATTATTTGTCCGATTTTTGGAATAAGGGCGAAATTTACGCGAAAAACAATCCGGACGTCATGAACAAATTTAAATTTGTGGGAAGATTTTTTTCCGCCGGCAATACCGAAAATTTTATTGAAGGCAAATTGCCGATTGAAATAAAACACATGGAAATAAAAACATTTGAGCGCGGAAGTACTTTTTCAATGTATTTTGATTTGACCGGTTCGGAAGATTTTTCGGAAATTTACGCCTTGCTTGAAAATTCTTCGGGACAATATTTCACAATGACTTACCGGGAATGGCTGCAAACGGAAGTTACCTGGAAAGATTTGGTTTTCGGCAAAAATAAATCTTCCGTCACATACTTTACGGAGGCAATTTGCAATTTGCCGCCCGGAGATTACGATTTAAAATTTTTGGCAACAACAAATGCCGGCGAAAAAATCATTTCACCGGCACTTCATCATTTGCGGATTGATTCGCCCGCCGAGTCGATCGGCAACGAATGAAATTTTATCAAAGAGTTTCGTTTTCTTTTATCGTCGCCGTAGCAAGTGCGGCAACTTTGTCGCCTTCCCTTGTTTTCATGAGCATAACGCCTTGAGTACTGCGCCCGATAACGCGAATATCGTCAATGTTCATGCGAATTACAATACCTTCCGTCGTTATCAGCATCAAATCCTGATCCGGTTGTACGACTTTAATTCCGACGACGTCGCCGGTTTTTTCGGTGACCTTCATGTTTATTACACCTTTGCCGCCGCGCGATTGAATACGATAATCTTCCGGAGAAGTACGCTTGCCGAAACCTTCTTCGCTGACGGTCAAAATTTCGGAATCGTCTTTGAGTTTGTCCATGCCGATTACATGATCGCCTTTTTTCAATCTTATTCCGTAAACGCCGCGCGCGCTTCTGCCCATAGATCTGACTTCCTCTTCGTCAAAGACAATCGCCATACCCTTTGCCGTGCCGAGAATTACATAGCGTTCGCCTTCGGTAAACTTTACTCCGATAAGTTCGTCGTCTTTGTCAAGTTTAATCGCAATAAGACCTTTTTTCATCATCGAACTGAATTCCGAAAGTTGAGTCTTTTTGACGATACCCTTTTTGGTAGCCATGAAAAGATAGCGCGTCGGATCAAAATCTTTAACTTTAATCAGCGCGGTAATGAGTTCACCCTCTTCAAGTTGCAAAAGGTTGCTGATGTGAACGCCCTTTGCCGTGCGTCCGGATTCGGTAATTTGATAAGCCTTCAAATGGAAAACTTTTCCGCGATTGGTGAAGAAAAGGATTGTTTGATGCGTCGTCGTTATCAAAATATGATTGACTATATCCTCTTCCTTTGTAGCCATTCCGGTAACGCCGACACCGCCGCGATTTTGTTTGCGATAAGTGCTTAAATTTATGCGCTTGACGTAACCGCTGCGGGTCAAAGTAACGACAATTTCTTCCTCGTTAATCAAATCCTCTTCTTCAAAGACTGCCGGCTTTTCGGAAATAATCTCCGTGCGTCTGTCGTCGCCGAATTTTTCACGGACGACAAGAAGTTCGTTTTTGATAATTTCAAGGATTTTATTTTCATCGGCAAGGATTTCGGTAAATCTCCGGATTGCCGCCTTAACTTCCCGGTATTCGGTTTCAAGTTTTTCAATTTCAAGCCCGGTGAGTTTCTGCAAACGCAAATCCAAAATTGCCTGTGCCTGAAGATCGCTCAATTCAAAAGTTTCAATCAAAGAATTTTTCGCATCGCCGGCGGTCGCGGATTCGCGAACGATTTTAATAACCGGATCAATATTTTCGACGGCTTTTGTCAAGCCTTCCAAAATATGAGCGCGTGCCTTTGCCTTTTCAAGATCGTGGCGGGTTCTGCGGGTAACAATATCCTCCCGGTGCTTTATATAATAATGAAGAACCTGTTTCAAATTCAAAACCATCGGCTTGCCGTCAACCAAAGCCAACATTATAACACCGAAAGTATCCTGCATTTGAGTATGTTTGAAGAGTTGATTCAAAACAACCTGCGCGTTGGCATCGCGGCGAAGTTCGATAACGATTCTCATGCCGTCGCGATCCGATTCGTCGCGCAAATCGGTAATGCCCTCAATGGTCTTGTCATGAACGAGATCGGCAATTTTTTCGATAAGCCGCGCCTTGTTGACCTGATAAGGCAATTCCGTTACCACAATTCTCGGCTTGCCGTTCGGCATTGTTTCGACGGAAGTCCGCGCTCTCATTCTGATTGAGCCGCGCCCGTTTGCGTAAGCGTCAACAATTCCCTCCGTCCCCATAATCTGCGCGGCGGTCGGGAAATCCGGTCCTTTAACTTTTGTCATGAGTTCCGGCAAAGTTGCATCCGGATTGTCGATAAGCAAAAGAGTCGCGTCGATAACCTCGCGCATATTGTGCGGCGGAATGTTTGTAGCCATACCGACGGCAATACCGGAAGTCCCGTTTACCAGAAGTTGCGGAAAACTTGCCGGCAAAACCGACGGCTCTTTCAAAGATTCGTCGTAGTTGGGAACAAATTCGACCGTATCCTTGTCAATATCCTGAAGCATAAGCTCCGAAACTTTTGACATTCGGACTTCGGTATAACGCATTGCCGCCGCCGGATCCCCGTCAACCGATCCGAAGTTGCCGTGACCGTCGGCAAGCAAATAACGCATGGAAAAATCCTGCGCCATGCGAACTATCGCGTCATAAACGGAAGTATCGCCGTGCGGGTGATATTTACCCAAAACTTCACCGACGATACGCGCAGATTTTTTATAAGGCTTGCCGCTTGTCATACCGGCTTCCTGCATTGCGTACAAAATTCTGCGGTGTACCGGCTTCAATCCGTCGCGAACGTCCGGAATTGCGCGGGAAACTATTACCGACATCGCATAATCTATATAAGAATATTTCATCTCGTGTTCGAGATTTACGGGAACGATTTTACCTTGACCGAATTCCAATTCTTCCAAATTTTTCACCTTAAAACCTTTCAAACTTTAAATTTAAAAAATTCTCATCCAACCGCTTACCAAAACAAAACTTAAAATCAAAAATATCAGGCAACCGGTGACGGCGACAATATAATCCGGATTGTAACGCCAAATCAAATCGCCGCTCAATCTTTCAAGCGGCATTTTTGTTCTCCTCTGCAAAATCGGCAGAGAAATGAGCGCGCCGAGTATAACACCGAAAGCCAAAATGCCCAAAAGTCCGATCATCACGTCAACCGGCGGCAAACTTGTTGCTGCATCCATGATTCAAAGTCCCTCCCCTTGTCAACTTTCCCGCCACAAAACGATTTCGCCCGTTTCGCGTGTTTTGTTCAAATCAATTATCCGCTGATTCCGGGAACCGCGAAATTGCAAATCCAAATCGCGCAGGTTTTCAATATACGCGCCGTCAACCAAAACGTCAATATTTTTCAGAAGTTCCGCGCAATTTCCCGGAATTTTTTCGTAATCGTAACCGGTATAACACCAAACATTAAGACCGGAATTTTTTGCCGCCTTTGCAAGTTCGAGTGCGGCTTCGGGTTGCATCAAAGGCTCCCCGCCGGAAAGAGTAATTCCCGTCAACAGAAAATCTCTTTTAAAAGCCGAAACAATTTCAGCGGTATCGACCGCTCTGCCGCCGTCCGGATTGTGAGTACCCGGATTTTGACAGCCCGGACAATTCCTCAAACACCCCTGCAAAAAAATCGTAAATCTTATACCTTCTCCGTCAACATAGGATTCCGGCTCAATTCCGGCTATGCGAATAAGCAAATTTATCACCTCACGCCCGATATTATACCGGCTTAAATTGTTTTCGGCAAATCGATTAAAACGAACAAAAAACAAAAACGGCGTTGAAAAGTTCAAAACGCCGGAAATATTTATAGATTCAAAATTTAATTTTGTTTGTCAATTTCCGAAAGACGACGAACGATTTCGGCATTGAGTTCGGCAATTCCCGTATCTTTTTCGGCACTGACGCACAAAGCCTTCAGACCGGAAACTTCTTCGACCGCCGCCGCCAAAGCCTTGCCGCCGTCCGGCAATTCGTCCGATCTCGTTATTACCGCGATAATCTGCGCGCCGCGCTTTTTGAGTTTGCTTATCCATGCCAATTCCAATTCAAAAGAATCGTTTGAAATCAACATGAGTGCAACTTCGACGCTTGCGGAAGATTTTTCGGCGGTGGATTTTTCCGCATCAATTCCCATCGTGTCAACCGGCATAATTTTCCCGACTCCGGCAATTTCCAATGCACTGTAAGCGGTTTCCTTGCGAATAATGTGCCGCGTCAATGCGTAGAGCAAAGCCGATTTTCCGCTCTTTCTCTTGCCGAATATTCCGACCTGTCGCATCGCAATCTTCCTCCCTTTTTTTACCGGGATTATAACATAAGATTTTCCGCCGGGCAATTTCATCAGTGAAAGATTTTCCAATGCCGCTTTAGTTGCCGGAAATTCCGTTCACTGACCATCTGACTGTCTGTCTGTCTGACAATCCGGTTTTTCGTTTGCCCGCTTGCTTGCGATTATATCTTCGACGGCTTCAAAGACAAATTTTTTGTCAAGTTCGTTTGCATCAAGCCGCGCCGCTTTAAAAGCCGCATTGAGCATGGCATTTGAAATATCGCTGCCGGACAAACCTTCATATTTTTTCGCAATTTCCGCAGGGTCTATGTTATTCGGAAGTTTGTTCGGAATGTACATTTCCCAAAGTTTTTTTCTGCATTCTTCGTCCGGCAATTCAAATTTTATGTGCATCGAAATCCGGCGCATAAAAGCCGGATCAAAATTTTCAATAAAATTTGTGGCAAAGATTATGAAATCCCGGTACTCGTTCATCAACATGAGCATAACCGAACGGGTCTGATTTACGCTGACATCAACCGCCTGTGTCATATTCGTTACGCGCTTACTCAAAATTGCGTCCGCTTCGTCAAAAAACAGGATACTGTTTGAAGTCTTTGCCGCCTCAAAAGCCTTGCGAATATTTTTTGGAGTTTCACCCACATATTTTGATTCAATGTCGGCATAATTCACAATCAAAATTTTTCTTCCGAGTTGTTTTGCTATGGCATGAGCCGCCATGGTCTTTCCGGTACCGGGCGCGCCGTATAAATTTACCCCGATTCTTTTTGAGTATTTGTGAGTGTTTTTAAAACCCCAAATTTCAAAAACCTTGTAAGAGTTTTCCGCATAAGTCGCGACGTCGATTATTTTGTCTTTCACCGATTGCGCCAAAATAATATCGTCAAGTGAATGGCGCGGCTCTTCCGGAATGAAAACATTTTCGTCCGGAATATCGTTTTTTAATGCGGAGGAATCTTCTTCAAAAATTTTTCTCGAATTTATCGGCAAGGAAATCTCCTCCGTTTTTTGACGATTGAATTCATTCCGTGTACCAAACATGATCTTGATAATGCCAAATATCATCGCCGAGCCAATATCTGATCCCGTTTGTCAAGCCGTCTTTGACCGTCAAAGAATTTCCGTCGCCGAAATTTATCTTCATATCGGCACCGTTTACTTCTTCCGTTCCGGCAAGATTATTCATTGTGAGATCACAGAAAAATACTTTATCGGCGGAAGTTGCATTGTAAACGAAA
>CAJOPK010000232.1 GCA_905236255.1 uncultured Selenomonadaceae bacterium
CTCGTCCATTTAAATATCCCCCTCTTATAAAATTTTTCAAACAAAATCTTTGACATTGTATCAAAGGCAAAAAATATTTTCAACCTTACAAAAGATTTTGAAAATTATTTTTTCGGAACAATCAAACTTTCCGGCTTTGTCGGATTGAGATCGAAATGTTTTCCGTCCTCTTTCGACATCAAAAGTTTTATGTGAGTTCCCGGCAAAACATACTGCCAAATATCGTCATGCAGGCGAATTTCAAGCCGTCCGCCCGGAAAACCGTTTTTGTGTTCCCGAACCGTTTCCAAAATTCGCGTGGAAGAAGTATCGGTCAATTCGATATTCATGCGTCCGTCTTTCCGGCAAACAAGATACATTTGCGGAATTTCGGTCGCGGAACTTTCGATAATCAGCCGGCAATCTTTCGGCTGAACTTTCTTTTCAAAAAATCCGCTCGTTCCCCATTCAAGATAATATGAAATTTCATCTTTCGGACGATTGTTCAAAACCATTTTGCAGGGCGCGGAATAAGCGGCACTGCCGTCGGCAAGTTTAAATTCACCTATAATTGTGACGTAAAGTTCTTTTTGCGGCATGTGCGGCTGTGAAATAAAAGTATCCTGCGCATATTTCGTCGCGTAAATTCTGTTCATGTGCCGCGCCTTTGCATCTTCGACGGTCGCGAAAAATTCTTCCGAATCCTTTGTATTTATCTTGTAATGAATCAGATTTAAATTTTTCGGCAACTTTTTGAGGACAATTCGCAGAACATTTGCATCAACGTGAGTCTTTTCGGTATCAATTTCGCACGGTTCCAAATTCGCAACCGTACAAATTTCCGTGACGACCCCCAAATCTTTCGTCGCACTTATAACCGCAACTTTTGTAATTTCTTCCGTTACGTCAAATTCGCAGAAACAATCCGAACTTTCCGCTCTTTTATAGACAATTCCGCTGCCGAAAATTTCGTCGATCTTGTCAAGGTCGAAAATTTTGCCGGGCTTTATCGGAAGGTCCGGAACTTTTTTTGTCTTGCCGACGGTTTTAATTTCTTTAAACCACACCGAAAATTCTCCGGTCGACTCCCAAGTAAAATTTACCCGCCCGCGATTTACGCCGAAATCAAGATTTTTCAAAACTTGCGGCGGTCTTTCCGGAGTCAATGTAACCGCGATTCCGTGACTGTAAACCCGACTGCGATTTATTTTCCAGACGCGGTTATAATTTTCGTCGTCGGCATTTGCCAAAAATTTATCCCGTTCCGCATTGTTTTCGTCGGCGGAATAATAAACGCATTGCAAACGATATTGATATTGCCGGCGATTTTTTACAAGCCGATCCACAAAAGGCGATTGAACACAATCCGCAACGACAACGCTGTTTCCGGCACTGTCGCTGCGTAAAATTCTTACGCCCAAGCAGTTATCGGAAGGCAATTTCCATGTAAATTTACAATGCCCGTCCTCAGTTTTTGCAATAAGTTTTTTCTCCTCAAGATCGCTGTATTGAACGACGCTGCAGGTTGTGGGATCGGAAATTGATCCGAGCCGGGTCGAAAAAATTGCATACCCGTACAAAACTCCGGGTTTGACGTTTGTATCTTCAAAAGAAAGTTTGTCGGTATTGTCAACCAAAATTTCGCCGTCGTGAAAAGTTTGAGGAACGCCGTCCTTTTTGCGAATCAAGGTATACTGAACGCCGAGATCATTATCCGGTTGCCAATTTATTGTGCAGGTTAAATTTGCCGATGCCGCCGTCAAACTTACAGATTTTGCATTGACCGAAATTTTGCTTAAAAGTGAATTGGTTTCCGGATTTTGAGCGGAGGGACGAATTTCATTTTCGCGAATGACCGCCGTAATTTTCAAAGGCTTTTTCGGCTTAATCAAACGGAGTCTGTCAAGTGCCGGCTTGTAATTTTTAATCTTGCGCAAAATCTCCATGCAATCGCTTACGGCTTTATCGGCATGAGTACTCAAGCTCGGCATTTTCGATTCAGCCCATTTGACAAGATCGCGCTTTTTAAATTCGGACGCAACGCGATTTATTCGCCACTCAATTTTTTTTATGTCCAAAGATTCCGGCTTGACAAGCTTTGCCCTTGCAAAAGTCTTTACGACTTCAGCCATGACCTGCTTTACATCTTCGTCGGCATTTTTGCTGCGTTCGACAAGTTCAAGCATGGAATTTGCATATTCGATATAGTAAGGATAACGGCGCAATTCGCTCAAAGAAAAATCGCAAGCCGGGCAACGCTCCGCATTTGCCGGAACTTTTTTGCCGCATTTCGGACATTCGGTATAAAAATTTTCGCCGCAAACTTTGCAACGGGCAATTTCCGCCTCTTCCCGTGTCCTGAAATTTGAAGTTGCGCCGCAATTCGCGCAGGTCACTCCGAAAAAAATTTCTCCGGAGTCGCCGACCGATTCGTAAGGATTTCTTAAAAGTCCGGCGGCTTTGTTGTAAAGTGCCGCGCTCTGTTCATACGTCAAAAAATTCGGAAATGTCCGGCGTATTCTGTTTATGCAATTATCCGCAAAATAACCGTCACGTTTGAACATATCCGGCGCGCTTTTGAGTTTCGAGAAAAAGTCACTCAACGCCTCAATCTTCAAAGAATGATCGTATTTAAAGCGGTTTGTATCGGAATTGAAAACCTGCGCCTGTGCAAGATTTAAAAGTGCTTTAATCGATTGCCAGGCGGGTATCGGTGAAGAAACTTTTTCGGCTTCGGATTTAAAAATTTCCCGGAGTTCTTCGGTATCCCGCCGCCGGTAAAAATCCGGTGAAGGTTCTACCGCATTGTCCAAATAATAAGCCAGTTCGTAAAAATTGTTTACCTTGTCCGACCACGGATAATTTTTCGCGTCCGGAACTTTTTGAAATGCCCGGAAATTTTTCTTCAGTTCGTTCATCGTCGAATCCGGCAGGAAAAAATCGTTCAATGTTTCCAAAATTGATTGACCTGTGCGCTGTTGTTTAATCTCAAAGCCCTGTTCTTTGTAGGTTGTTTCGACCGTCGCCAAACTCAACTTCAATTTTTCTTTGACGTTGTTTAATTGCGCACGATTTACAAGCAAAGTTCCGGAAATATCCCCGCGCTGAAGATCGGTATAAAGTCGAAGTTGTTCGATTCGTTCTTTTTTGAGGGCTTCGGCTTCCCGATGACGCAGGCGGGGATTTTCGATCGTCTGCGCAATATAATCGCTCATTTCAAGATTGGATTTAATTTCTTCCAAGCGTGTCGGGTCAACGGTTGTATTGAGTTCTGCGGTAAGATTTTTTTTCCAGGTTTCAAAAGCCGCACGAATTTTCCTCAAATTGTCCGGAGGATCGAATTCCAAGCCGAGCATTTCAAAAATATTTCGTTTAGCCAAAATTCAGCCCTCCTTTTCAATAATAATTCCCTGTTTCCCTCAAAATTACTCTTCCGGAAACCAGTACTTCAAAATATTTCTGCGGACATTTTCCTTTTGTTCCGGTGAAAGTTTTTGATAATTTTCGGCAAGTGCGCGTTCCCAATGCCCGTAAATCGGATTGGGGAAAACGATAAACTTTTTGCCGAAATCTTTTTGCGCATTGTCGACAAGGGAATTTCTCTCATCTTTAAGTTTACCTTCGGTATTGAGAGGAAAATCACCGATATTGTCGCCCATAAAAATTACAACTTCATAATCTTTCAAAACTTTTTCAAAGCGCGGCATTTTGGAACTTTCGGCGGTCTTTAAAAGAAAGTGTTTGTCGTCAACATTCGGCAATCCCAATCTTGCAAGATTTTTCTTTGTCCCTTCAAGTTCAAGTTTTTCCGAACGATTGCTGACGTAAAAGACTTCAATTTTTTTCTTTGCGGCATATTTCAAACAATCGACCGCACCGGGCATCGGCTCCGCAACAGCCGCCGCACACCATTGAGTCCAGATTTTCCGAAAATAACTTTTATCTTTGCCGATATAAATTTGATTTCCCGGAATGTTGTTCAAAAGCGTTTCGTCAATATCGGTAATTACGGCAAGAGGCTTTTCTTTACGTTTATGTTTTTTTACGGCTTCGTCCATTCTCTCTTTTGCGGTATTATACGCCTGATAACACAAAGCCCGATATTCGCCGGAAGTTTCGACCCAGAGAAATGCCGTCAAAGATTCATCGGCAAGTTTTTGCTCGATCGATTCTTCCGCCGCAAAACATACACTTGCCGCAAAAATCTGAAATGACAAGACAAAAGCAAAAATTTTTTTCACGGTAAAAGCTCCCCATTTTTAATCAGTCGGAAGAAATGCGGAGTTGATGAACCGCGCTGTTTTCAACGTCTATATCCGATTCCGTGCGCAGGAAAGTTTCAAAAACTTCATTTGTCGTCGTGTTAATCGCTTCAACATGAACACCGGACGCATCGACTTTGAAAGTAACTTTAATCGGCGTGTTGCGACTTGTTCCGGGCGGAAGATTTACAATCAACTCTCCCAAAAGTTTTACGTTGTGCGCCGGATCGGTTGCCTGCGGATTTCCGTCCTCGTCAACGCTCGGAATAAGTACGTCGTCGGTTGACATATTTTCAAATGCGCGCAAACGGACGCGCTCCTGATTGTCCTCCATCGGATAATAAGTTTTTGTAAAGACGGCGGGCATTTTTTCACCGATTTTTATAAAGTTCTCCAAAACATATTTGGGTTTTGCGGCTTTCGTATCCATTACACCCGGCCCGAAAGAACGGGGAGTTTGATCTTCAACCGTGAATTTTGCGGTAAGCTGTTCCGGTTTGTCGCCGGGAATTTCGCCTTCGCCGGAAAATTCACCCGATTGACTTTCACCGGAGCCGGCGCCTTCTTCTATAACAAGCATACTTGCATAAATCGCCGCGCCTTTTGCAACAGCCTGATCCGGATCGTGTTGCTGAACTTTGCCCGGAAATTTCGCTTCGACCGCTTCTTTAATCATGGGCATATAAGTGGAGCCGCCGACCAAAAGAACCGTGTCAATCTCAACGCCCGGAACTTTCTGCAAAGTACTGTCCACAAAACTCATGGTCTGCGCGACTTTATCGGCGGTAAGCTGTTCAAAATCTGCGCGGGTAACGGTAATTTCCGTGCGCGATCCGTTTACGTCAATGCGAACTTTCGCCGATTGTTTCTTGCTGAGTTTGCGCTTTGCTTCTTCAACCTTGCTGCGAATATCCTGCCGGGTTTCCGCTTCAATTTCTTCCGGCGTCAAACCGTTTTCCGTGCAGCAGGCATTGAGAATAAAATCGAAAAGTCTGTCGTCCCAGTCTTTGCCGCCGAGTCTGTCGTCACCGCCGGTTGCAAGGACGTTGATTTTTTGCGCGTCGTTGCCGTCGGCACTTTGAGCCATCGACATTTTTATTACCGTCACGTCGAAAGTACCGCCGCCCAAGTCGTAAACGAGAACGGTGCGATCTTCCTGAAATTGACGGGCGCAATAACTTAAAGCCGCCGCAGTAGGTTCGTTAATCAAACTCAAGACGTTAAGACCGGCAAGTTCTCCCGCCTGTTTCGTGGCACTGCGTTCTTCCAAGCCGAAATAAGCCGGAACCGTAATTACAACGTCTTCAACCGTACCGCCTTGAGATTCCACGAGATTTTTAAGGCGCGTCAGAATAAGTGCGCTTATTTCGACCGGCGTATAAGTTTTGCCGTCAAATTCATAAGTGCGGGTATCGCGCTTCCCGATATAACGCTTGACGAATTGGACGACGCGGTCGCCGTCGGTTTCGATATTTTCTTTTGCCGCCTGCCCGACGACAACATTGTTTTCGTTTTCAAAGAACACGACCGACGCAACGGTATTGGAATCGTCTTCGTTGTTGCGAATGACTTCCGGGTTGCCGTTGCCGTCAAGCCGTGCGATACATGAATAGGTTGTACCCAAGTCTATGCCGTAAGTACTCATAAATTTTTTTGACCTCCAAAAAGATTTTAAAATGTGTCGAAATGTATTATAACACACACCGGCAATATTCCGGACTGCAAAAAATTTTCCTGCAAAAAAAATAATGCCTTGCCGGCCGGAAAAATTTTTCGGGAAAAATTTTAATCAATTTGTACGGAAATTACTTCAAACAAATTGCCGCCTTCAAAAAGAATTGACTTCATCAATCCGGCATTTTCTCCGGCTTCAACATCGCGGGGCATATCGCCGACCATGATTGCATTTTCGGGGTTTATGCCGAAATCTTTGCAGGCTTTCAAAATCATTCCGGGCTTGGGTTTTCTGCAGTCACATTCGCAACGATATTTTTCAATTTTCGCCTGCGGGTGAT
Source organism: uncultured Selenomonadaceae bacterium (assembly GCA_905236255.1). Taxonomy (GTDB): domain Bacteria; phylum Bacillota; class Negativicutes; order Selenomonadales; family Selenomonadaceae; genus Quinella. The sequence continues at coordinate 6,257 of CAJOPK010000232.1, forward strand.
GAGGGCAATAATAAAAGCCGTCAATATGCGCGCCGAATTTTTTTAAATCGTCTTGCATGAAATTGTGAAAATTTTCCACGTCGCTCTCTTCAAAAAGTCCCCGCGCAACTCCGCTCTGATTCGTAATCACGATAACTTTAATGTTGCGATCGTTTAAAAATTTTACGGTTTTCGGCGCGCCTTCAATCCATTCAAATTTTTCCGTTTCGCACAAATAATCTTTATCGACGTTTAAAG
>CAJOPK010000233.1 GCA_905236255.1 uncultured Selenomonadaceae bacterium
GCAACAAAGTTTTGTTTGATATTTTCTGCGGTGAATTTTGGAACACGTGGACGAAAGAACAGCGCAAGGGTTTGCCGAAAGTTTATTTCAGCGGTCAAAATATCGATCCGCGCCGCACGGGCGACATCATCAATCATTTGAAGGCGATTACTCAAAATGTAAAAACTCATGAGAACCGCAAAGCAAAAATTATGCTTATCGTCATTTCAAAATCCGGCGGCACCCTTGACACAATGAGCAATTTCATGGTCATGTACAACGAACTTTTGAAAGATTCGGATATGGAAGTCGAAGTCGTTGCCGTTACCGATCCGAATATGGAAAAGAAAACTTTGCTTAAACAGTTGGCGGTGGACAAAGGCTGGGAAACTTTTGCGGTTCCGGACGGTGTCGGCGGACGTTTCACGGTTTTCTGTGAAGTCGGTCTTTCGACGGCTGCGGTTATCGGCATGGACATTGAAAAATTCCTGCAGGGCGCGCAGGATATGGACAAGGCTTGCCAAAACGATGACATTATGCAGAACCCGGCAATGCTTAATGCCGCTTTGAAATTTATTGCCTCCGAAAAATACGGTCGCGATATTGAAGTCATGATGCCTTACGGCGATTATCTCAAATCCCTTTCGGAGTGGTATATTCAACTTCTTGCCGAATCACTCGGAAAACAATTCGACAAAGACGGCAAGGAAGTTTGCTACGGACGCACTCCGCTGGTTGCGGTCGGCACAACCGATATGCATTCCCAAACGCAACAGCATCAGGAAGGCAAATTGAATAAAGTAGTTCAGTTCATCAAAGTTGAAAAATGGGCAAAAGATTATGTAATTCCGAACATCTTCCCGGAAGTCGAAAAACTTGCGGAAGTTTCCGGCGTTACAATGAGTGAGGCTTTGGAAGTTGCGCGTCAGTCGAATGCGGACGCTCTTATTTCCAACGGTCGCTGGAGCGCATGCTTCGCCATGCCGGAACTTGACGAATATCATCTCGGCGAACTCCTCTATCTCTTGGCAATGTCGGTTGCTTATGAAGGCGAACTTTCCAATGTTGACGCCTTCAATCAGCCGGGCGTTGAATCTTACAAGAGAATCATGGGTCCGAAACTTAAAGAAGTCAAAGCGAAAAAAGGATAATTTTTTCTCCGCGATTTGACAACCTTTCACATAAAAAAAGCGTCAGCCTTTGGATAATTTCCCCGGTTGACGCTTTTTCTTTGCCCGAAAATCACAGAATTTTTTCCGGTTCTGTCGATAAACTCGATTATAAGCCGCCGATTATTATTTTTCATCTCCGCCGTCAAAATTCATGCCCTGAAAATTTTTGACGAATTTTGATTTACCTCCGGAAATTTTTGATATTGCAAATTCTCCGGTCAATGAACTATAATTCCCGCGTATAAATTTGACGGGAGTAAATGATTTTGGGAGACATTCAAAAATTCAAGGAAAATTTGCGGGATTTTTTTCTGCTCGAACTCGAAGAGATAAAACAAAATAAAATGCGTATTGCAATTTTGACTGTCTGCGTATTTTGCTCACTGCTGCTTATGTTGGCGGAAGACAATTCCGGTGAAGAAATTTCTTTGACGGAAAATCCGGAAACCAAAGTCGAAGTTTCGGAGAAATCCGTCGCAAAAAAAATTGCCGACGAAAAGATCAAAACGGTTATCGGCTCAAATTCCGCAGAATTGAAAATTGCAAATCCCTTTGAAATTGTCCGGGAAGTTAAAATTCCTCCCGCGCCCGTTCAAAATTTGCCGCCGCCCGAAATTTTCGCCGAAAATTTTACGCAGGAAATTTCTTCTTCCGTTCAATTCTTTTTAACCGGAATTGCGCGTGGTGAAGGCGGAACTTTTGCAACCGTGACAAAAATTACAAAAACCGACAAAAAAATTTCCGACGAAAAAAGTTTTTACGTTACCGCCGGTGAATTCATCGACGGGCGAAAAGTTTTGAATATCGGAAATAATTTTTTGCAATTTGAAGACGGTGAAAAAATTTTTGTTGGCAACTGAAACAATTTTAATACCGGATAAACATTCCGCAAAATCTTAAACTGTCGTGCGAGAAATCCCCCGATCTGCACAGGCGGAATGATCGGCATATTTTTATTGACAAAGGCAAAGTAAAAGTTATAATCAAATTGCGGGGATGTGAGATTATGAACAAGGCATACAAATTTGGGATTTATCCGACACCGGAACGGGAAAAATATTTTTCCAAAAATTTCGGTTGCGTTTGTTTTATCCTAAAGTAGCGAGAAAACCCCCACTTCTATAAGTGGGGGATGAATCGCACCAAAAATTTGCTTGCAAATTTTCAAAAGCA
>CAJOPK010000234.1 GCA_905236255.1 uncultured Selenomonadaceae bacterium
CCCCCCCTGTTTGTCAAGGGGGTTTTCCAATTTTTAATCTAATCTTAATAATTCGGGCGCGACGACTTTTGTGTGAAAAAATTCCCGACCAACTTCGAGTGTGTCTGCGATTTTTGCAATTTGTTTACATGCTTCGCGGCGGAGTACGGTGGCGAATGTTGCCGGCAGATTTTCCAAGTTGGAAATTGGTTTGGATCAATTACCCGGCACGGCAGCCAAACTTGACAGATTTACATGAACGACCGTATCTTTGTAATAAGGATCGGTAACTTCGATTCCCTGCGGCTTGTCAATATCTGCGGGACGTTTTGAATTTTCTTCGGCCGGAACCGCAACCCAGAATATAACGTCAATTTTCTTTGAAGTCAAAGCGGCGGCACGGGCTCCGCTTTCAATTTGAACAAGTTCGATATTTTTTCCGATACGCCGGCTTATTTCGGCAAGAACCGCCGTATTAAATCCGGCCGGAGTTCCGTCCGACAAAATCATGTCAAGCGGCGGCAAATCACCGGTAATTCCGACTTTGATTGTATCCGCCCCGTCAATTTTTGCAATTTCGACGGCAGGCGGCTCTCCTTTCAAATCCTTTATGTATTTCTTTACAAGCGCGTCCAAAGATCCGTCTTTTTCCATTGAGCTTATCGTCGAATCAAATTCGTTTTTTAAGTTCAAATCCCCTTCGCGAACGGCAAAGCAAAAAGCGTCAATTAATTTTACCGGTTCATCCTTTTTGACTTCAAAATTTGAATTTGTTTCGGTCATGTAATTTGCGACGCTGCCGTAAGTTTGAATTTCGTCAATTTTTTTTGAGGCCAGAGCCGTTTGCATGGAGTTAAAACTGTCGTAATAATTTGTAGCAACTTCAACTCCGGCAATTTCCATCAATTCGTCCATCTGCTCCGGTGAAGCGTTAAGTTGTGCAATCATGCCGATCTTTATCAGATTTTCGACATTTTTTTTGGTTTCTTCCGAAAAACAACCGGCAAAGATTGTCGCAACGGTCAGGCAGAAAACCAAAATTTTTGAAAGACGTTTCATAAAAATCTCCTCCGTTTCACTTGACGACGATTTTCAATCTGTTTTTCAATTCCGCCGTTTCATCAAAATCGTATTCCATACTTCCGGCACGCCCTTTGATTATGGCAAGGGCAATTTCGTCGCCGCCGGTCATTATATCAAATTTTTCTCCGTTATAATCAAAAAATATTGTCGCAACATCATTTTTTTTGGAGTATTCGGTTTTGATTTTGACAACGGGATTTTCGGGAAGTGCCGGCAGAAGAATGTTAACCGCAATTTCCTCAAAAATCGAAAACAAATTATTTTTCTGTTTCCGTGAAATGCCGTTTTGAAGTGCAAACTCTTCAAATTTTGTATAAGTTCCGGGAAAATCGAAATCGCGGGAATCAATGACAAATTCCAAGATTTTGAGCCGATGAATAAATTGCCGGGTTTTTTCGCGTTGCGGATTGTCAAAAATTTGTTTTGGAGTCCCTTCTTCATAAATACCGCCCTCGTCCATGTAAAAGACACGATTTGAAATTTGCCGGGCAAAATCAATCGAATGAGTGACAATCATCATTGTGGTGCCGGATTCGGCAACGCGCCGGATAACCGTTTCGACTTCGCCGACCATTGTCGGATCAAGAGCTGAAGTCGGTTCGTCAAACAGCAAAATTTCCGGCTCCATCGCCAAGCCGCGAACTATTGCAACGCGCTGTTGTTGACCGCCGCTGAGTTCGTCCGGATAATTGTAAGCCTTATTCAGAAGTCCGACACTTTTCAGAAGTTCTTTTGCCCGTTCGCAAGCGGATTCTTTTGGAATTTTTTTCAACTCGATCGGCGCGACGGTTATATTTTCAATTACGTTCAGGTGAGAAAAGAGATTGAACGATTGAAAAATCATTCCGATTTTTCGCCGGACGGCATTTGTGTCGCAATTCGGATCGGTTATGTTTTCACCGTGAAAAATAATTTTGCCGGAGTCCGGAGTTTCAAGCCGGTTAATCGTATGCAACAGAGTGGATTTTCCGGTACCGGAAGGACCGATAACGGAAATTATGTCACCCTTGCGAATTTCAAAATTTACATTGTTCAGCGGAACGACATCGCCGAATTTTTTTGTAAGATTTTCGACCTTTATCAAAACTTCACTCATAGTCAAACCTCACATACAAAAATTTTTTCCCTGACAATTCCGGGCGTTAAAAATCGTCACATTGATTGTTTTTAAGATAACACATTTATTTTCTTTATGCAAAGATTTTGGAACACTTTCGACAACCGGTTCCGAAATTTTTGCAGGGAAAATTCATCATTGGCAGAAAGAAGGGCTTAAAATAATTTACTGCGGGTGATTTCCGATAAGTTAAAGATTTATCGACAAGAAAAAATTTTTTGGGTGAAAATGGAGGTATTCATTTGGAAAGTAAAGATTTGGCAATCGAAATTTGCAAGGCGGCAAGCGACAAAAAAGCAAAAAACATTATCACAATGGACATGAGAAATTTGATGTTTTCAACCGATTATTTCATCATCTGCAATGCGCCGACGGCTACGCAGGTTCGCGCCATTGCGGACAATATTGAGGAAGAACTCGAAAAGACCGGAATAAATTTGAGCCACAAGGAAGGTTATTCCGAAGGCGAATGGATTTTGATGGATTACGGCGACGCTGTCGCGCATATTTTCAAAGACGAAAACCGCGAATATTACGCGCTCGAAAAACTCTGGGGCGATGCCGAAATTACGACTTATGAGGATTGATTATGCCCGGAAAATTTAATATCAAAGTCAAAAACAAAACAGAATTGAAATTAAAGCCCATGACCGTTGCAACTTTGAAGGTCGTCCGTGAAAGCGATTTCGGAGTATTTTTGGATGCGGGCACCGGTGATTCCGACGACGATATTCTCCTTCACAAATTTCAGCAGACTTCGGAAGTAAATGTGGGAGATATGGTAAAGGTTTTTCTGTACCCGGATCCGAAAAAGAGATTGACGGCAAGCATGAAAGTTCCTCAAATGCGTGAAGGTCAAATTGCAAAGGTCAAAGTCATAAACGCGACGCGGGACGGAGCCTTTCTTGATGTCGGGGCGGAGCGCGGGATTTTTATGCCCTTCGCCGAAATGCGCGGCAGACCTAAAGTCGGCGATGTTGTTTGGGCAAGACTTTATACCGACAAATCCGGACGGCTTGCCATGTCGATGGACGTTTCCGACGAAATTCGCCGGGTTTCAAAGCCGGCAAAAAATGTCAAGCGCGGCGACAAACTCCGGGGCGAAATTTTTAACATAATCGATGCCGGCGCATTTGTTTTCAGTGAGGAGCATTACATAATTTTTATACCGCAAAAAGACATTCCCCGCGCTTTGCGTTGCGGCGAAAATGTTGAGGTTCGGGTGACTTTTGTGCGTGAGGACGGACGACTTGATGCCTCAATGCGTGACACGAAAGAAAACGCGCTCGTTGACGATTCGGAAAAAATTTTCAAGTTTATGAAATTGAACGGCGGATTTATGAACCTTGACGACAAGACCGAGCCCGGAAAAATCTTTGCCGCGTTTCACATAAGCAAGGCGGCTTTCAAGCGGGCGGTCGGTCATCTCTTCAAGGAAAGACGGATTGACAAGATTGAAGGCGGTTTTAAAATCGTAAATCCGGAGGAATGAATCATGCCGGGTTGGTGCAGCAATTTTGCAAGCGAACGCGACAAAAAATATCATGACGAAGAATGGGGCGTTCCCATTCATGACGACAAAGAACTTTTTGAATGTCTGATGCTCGAATGTCTTCAGTGCGGTTTGTCATGGACGACGATTTTGGGCAAGCGGGAAATTTTCCGAGCGTGCTTTGACGATTTCGATTTTGAAAAAGTTGCCGGTTATACCGATTCGGACATTGAACGGATAATGAATTTTCCCGGAATGATAAAATCCGAAAGAAAAATTCGTGCGCTTGCGAACAACGCGCAAAAGTTCAAAAACATTCGTGAGGAGTTCGGCTCTTTCGATAAATACGTTTGGCAAAAATCCGGCGGTCAAACAATTTTTTACAAAAGTCATGCGTCCGGAGTTTTCCCGGCAAAAAATGATCTTTCCGCCGAAATTGCCGCCGATTTGAAAAAGCGCGGTTTTAAATTTGTCGGCGCGGTCAATGTTTATGCCTTTCTTCAATCCTGCGGAATAATTTGCGATCATTTTTCCGGTTGCGGGCAATACAAAAAAATCAGGGACAATTACCCTTTTGTTGAAATTTAGAATTTTGGAGTTGTTGATTAAATGCAGAACAAAAAATCAAGCGGTGTTCAGGTTAAAGATGATTTGATTGAAGGGAAACGACTTCGATTGCGCCGCGCGGATATTTCCGATTTGAATTACATAATGGCTTTGGAATACGCACCGGAAAATTTGAAATTCATTTATCCCTTTGACGAAGATTATCACAAAAAGATTTTGAACTCCGACAATTCCGAAAAAATGGACGTGATAATTGAAGAAATCGAAACCGGCGCGCCGGCGGGTTATTTTATGTTCAGGGGATTGGACGACGATTCAAATTCAATCGAATGGACTCATGTGATAATCGGTAAAAAGGGCTTGGGTTACGGGCGCGAGGCGATGAAACTTTTGAAAAAATGGACATTTGAAATAAAAAAATTCCATCGCGCCAAGATCGACTGCAAGGATTATAATGACGTTGCACTTCACCTTTACGAAACTGAAGGACTTGTAAGGGAAGGAGTCATGCGGGAGGCTCTTTTGACGAACGGGGTTTATGAAAATCTTGTCTTGTTGGGAATTTTGGATCGGGAATATTTTGCCCGGAAAGAAGCCGGCAAAGAAGAACAGCCCGGTTGACAATGTGGTTTTTAAATTACAAACCCGCTGATTTTGGAGAGTGATTTTTTTGTACGAATTATCCGTAAAATCGGAATTTGAAGCGGCTCACAGAATAAAAGATTATCCCGGAAAATGTGCAAGATTGCACGGACACAACTGGATTGTCGAAGCCGTTGCGGAAGGCGAAAAACTTGATTCGCTCGGTATTCTTTTGGATTTTAAAATCTTTAAAGCCCGGTTGAATGAAGTTTTGGACGAATTGGATCATCAATATCTCAACGAAACGGAATTTTTTTCGGAACAAAATCCGACAGCCGAAAACATTGCCCGCGAAATTTTCCTCAAACTTTCCGGAGCCGATATTTTTAACGGAGCGGCGAAGTTGAAGGCGGTAAAAGTTTTTGAGTCCCCGAAATCCTGCGTGACGTATTATGAATGAAAAAGCAAATTTAATCGAAATTTTTTCGTCCGTTCAGGGCGAGGGCAAATTTGTCGGTTATCGTCAAATTTTTGTAAGACTTTCCGGTTGCAATTTAAAATGCGCGTACTGCGACACAA
>CAJOPK010000235.1 GCA_905236255.1 uncultured Selenomonadaceae bacterium
CGACGGTCGTGGAACTCGGTGCGCGGTCATTTGAAACTTACATTGCGGACAAATTGGAAAAAGCCGGCGTAAAAAATGATTTTCTTGTAAACTTTCGTTCTCCGGAATCATGGAACGATGCCGCTTCGTCAAGTTTTCGGCTTGAAAATACTTATCCGTATCCGTTTCCGCAGGAACAAGCGGACATCAATGCCGCTTTCGATTATCTTTTTGATTCGATTCGTTTTCGCGAACATGACGGAAAATATGAATTATACTCGGCATCGGACGGAAAAATTGACGAAATGAAAGAAAAATCTTGCCTGAATTTTCCTTTTGAATTGACCGATGAACAGAAAACCTTGCAAGTGTTGAGTAAAGAAATTTTCGATATTGATTTGAAATATTTCACGGGACCGGAAGAATTTCACGGGCGTTTTGATGACGATTTGCAAATTATGTATCTCAATCGCGAATCGGAAACTCCGCCGGAATGGACTTTTTGGCACGAAACTTTTCACGTCTTGCAAAATTCAGACCCGGACATTTTTGCGGAATTGGTCGATATGGAAATTTTCGACAAAAAACAGCTCGACGATTACAGAAAATCAATCAATCGTCCGCTTTTGTCCGATGAAACGGTTGCCGCCGAACTTTTTGCCGATGCCTTTGCCGATATGAAAACCGGGCGGCGCATTGTCAAAAAAATTACGTTGGAAAAGCCGAAACTTGCAAAAAAGATTTTTAGGTTTATGAATAAGGTCGTCAAGTCCGTCAAAAAAATCTTTAATCCGGAAACTCCGGAAGATGTCAAAGAACTCCGGGAAAAGTATCCGTCGGTTTCACTGACCGATATACAATTTAACGATTTTATAACTCGGATTGACAATACAATCGAAGGTTTCAAAAATTTGCCGAAAGAAAAAACTCCCGGCACTTACAAACTTTTGACCACAGGATTACATCTTATTCATTCGCCTCATGCTTGCGATCCCAAAACACAAACGGCTTTTGACCAAACTGCCATCGAATTTATGACGGAAGACGGTTTCAAGCCGGGTGAAATTTTCTCCGCAATAAAAAATTTGAGTCCGTTTTCCGAAAACGAAAATTATTTGAGTCAAATTTTCACTTCACAAGAAAATGACACGGAAAAATCCGAATTTATTCCGGCAACGGCTCACATGAGATAACTTTATAAAATATTTGTTTTACGTATATATCACAATCAATTTATACGCATACAAATATTTTTTTCTGCGCATAAATAACGCGCAAAATGATTAAAATTCGCTTGAAGTGCATGCAACGTGTAAAATTCCGTTTGAATCCGTTATAACAAGATTTCTGCTCACCGATTCGCTGTCCGGAATGGTTACGTTCAATTTGTGATGAAAATTGTCAATTTCGTAGATCAAATTGTTAAAAACCGTCGCACTCAAAAGCATGTGGCACGGCAAATTGTCGCGATTTGCGACTATGTGAAATTGCGGAAAGATAAGGTCGCCGACTCGAAAATTTGGTATTCTGTAAATATTGCCGAAAGTTTTTCCGCCGAAACCTCTGAACCCGGCATTTGACGCAATTTTTACCCCGCCAATCATCGTCAAAATTTCTTCTTTGTAATTCCAAACCGGAAAAAGTGCGCCGGTATCAATCATCGCGTAAATATTGAAAAAATTTTCCAATTTTACAACCGGTCTTTGCAATCTTTTACTCAACGTCATTGTGAATTGTTTCATGACAGATTTCCTCAAATTTTTAATAGAGATTGTCCGGAGTTGTATAAGCCGATTGAATACCTTCCGTCCCGAGAATTTGCATCTCAAGCAATTCATCTGCGGTTTTATCGGCATATTTCACTACGGCGGAGCGGATATTTGCGCTGTCCTCCCAGTCAATATCCGTCAAGCCGACCCAACGATCCGGATATTTTTCGGCGATTTCGTCCCAAGTCATTCTTTGTTTTTCCATAGTTGACACCCTTTCAAAATTTTCTTGTAATTATATCACAAACCGGATTGTTGCCGGATATTTTTCAATCTGCAAAAAAATCGGAATTTCGGAAGAAAAATTTTTGTTATGATTCCGGCATAAAATTTTTGGAGGGATTCTCATGACAAAAGTTAAAGATTTTGCAAAATCTCACAATCGCCCGGCAAAGGAAATTCATTTTCTGCTGAAGATGAATTTGGAAAAAATCAACTCAACCGGCGAACACGCAAAACTTATAAATTCCGAATGGTTTATTGACGAAGATGCCGAAATTTATCTCAAAAATCTTTTTGACGGCGACGATTCCGAAAATATGAAAATCGAACTTCAAAACAAAATTTCCGAATTGGAAAATGCCTTGCAGTCAGCCGAATCAACAATCAAAACAAAAGACGAAGAATTTGCCGCTCTGCAGGAAAAAATTATCGGCTACGAAAACGGCGCAAATACCATAAACAGCGATTTGATTCGCAAGCATAAACTTAAAGCCGAACGCCTTGAAAAAGAACTTTCGCAAGCAAATTCCGATATGATTAAACTCCGTAAACTCAAAGATGAGCGAATTTCCAAACAGGAAACGACAATTCACGAATTGCAGGACAAAATTGCCGAACTCAACAACATCATCAAAAAGAAAATGGATTCGGATATGGAAAATTTGCAAAAATCCATATCGGAGGACAAACTCAAAGGAGAAATTCATTCTCTCGAATTGAAACTTGCCGATGCCGAACGCGAAAAGGAACAAATGCGCATTGCCTTTGAAGATTCGGAAAACAAAAATGCCGATTTGAAAAATTTGATCTCCGCGTCTATCACAAATCTTTCAAGAATACAAAATTCCTTGAAATCTGTCGTTGAAGTCAATTTGCCGGAAACCGAAACTTCGGAAAAAAATTCCCAATCCGAAAGAGCCGACAATATCGACAAAAATTTGAAAGAACTGCGAACTCTGAAATTGGAAGGATATTCCGAAGAAGAAAATTCACCGGGATTATTCCGATCGTTCGTTTCAAAAGCCGCAAGTTTTTTCTGATTTACCGGTGCAGAAATGAGAACTAAAAATTTTTCAAATAATTTTTACGGCGTATGGGGAAAATTTCGCGAAGAATTTTTGAAATCTCACTCGCCGAAACGCTACAGATTTTTCAAGGAAAATCCGGATATTTTTTCAAAGTATCTCGATCATTTTCAGGCGGGCTATTCCATTCGTGCAGCGTGTCTTGCCAAAAAGTTGGAAATTGACCGGAAACTTGACGAAAAAACTTTTAAAGACAATGCACCAAATTACATTATCGCCTGTTCAAAAATTGAAGAATTTGTCGGCTTAAAAATGCGCTCGGAAATTTGTCAATGATTTGTCTGTTCTTTGAGCCACTTATAAACCGTCGGACGCGAAACTTTGTAATGTTTTGCAATTTTTGTAACAGTAATCGTTCGTTCGTAATATCCCTGTTTATAAAAATCAAAATCTTTCGGACGCTTTTTCGCATTGCGTCCTTTATATTTACCGGCGGCTTTGGCAAGCTGTATTCCCTCACGCTGACGTTGCAACAGAAGTTCCCGTTCAAATTCCGCAATCGCTCCAAATATCGTCAACATAAATTTTCCCTGCGGCGTTGATGAATCAAGCTGTTCTTTCAAACTCCGTACTTTCACATCTTTTTGCGTCAAAGTTTCGACTATGTTGAGCAAATCCGTAGTCGAACGGGCAAGACGCGAAAATTCCGATACAATGAGTTCGTCACCTTCGCGAAGAAAATTCATCATCTCGTCAAATTTCGGACGTTTGGCAGATTTTGCGGAAACTTTATCG
>CAJOPK010000236.1 GCA_905236255.1 uncultured Selenomonadaceae bacterium
CAAAATCGATATGTAATAAGGGGCGGAAATTTTATTTACCGGAGGTGCGGTTTGGTATGAACAGAGAAGAACTTCGAGCGCGAAAAAGAAATATTGCCATGATTGTCGCTTACGACGGAACAAATTACAACGGATTTCAAAGGCAAAATCCTCCGAGCGTTGCCGTGCAAAATATTTTGGAGGACAGGCTGGAAAAAGTTTTCGGAGATCGAATTTCGATGTCGGCTTCCGGCAGAACGGATTCCGGAGTTCATGCGTTGGGTCAGGTTGTCAGTTTTTTTACCGACGGCAGGATCGAGATCGAAAAAATTCCGAGAGCCGCCGCCGGAATTTTGCCGCCGGATATCGTCGTAAAAGATGCTTGGGAGGCGGACAGAGATTTTAACGCCCGTCACGATACGAAAAGCAAAATTTATTCTTATAAAATTCAGCGCGGCGCAACTTTAAATCCCATGACCGAAAGATTTTCCCGGCACATTCGCTATCCTTTGGATTTGGACGCGATGAAAGCGGCTTTAAAAATTGTCGAAGGTACTCATGATTTTTCGGCATTCAAGGCGGCGGGCGGTGCGCCCGTGAGTCCGATTCGTACAATTTATTCGGCGGAGATTTTTGAAGAAGAAATTTTTTCTGCAGATATTTTGACGATAAAATTTCATGCAAACGGATTTTTGTATCATATGGCAAGAAATATCGTATCGGCGGTAACGGAAGTCGGGCGGCACAGGCTTGAACTTGAAAAATTTGTGGAGATTTTTGAAAGTCGGGATCGTTCAAAAATTCCGGCGACGGCTCCGGCAAAAGGTCTTTGCCTTGAAAAAGTCTTTTATTAAAATGCGCTTTCCGCTTAAACCTCTGCCGACTGAAGCCGGAAGAGGTTTATTTTTTGTCGAGTTCCGAAGTAATTTCGTAATAATCGGACGGGTGCGCCTTAAATCCTTCAACATTAGGTTTCATGACGAAAGACATTTTCAGATGAGATGCGTAAAACAAAGCGCAATCGTTCAAAATTTGTCGGGACATTTTTACGGCAATTTCCGAACGCTTGTCCGCGCCGAAAGTATTGTGCAAATCATTTTCAAGCCGGACAATTTCCGGAGAATCATAAAATCCGGCATTGTCAACGGCTCCCGGAACGATATGACTTGTAAAATAATATTCCGGATCGCCTGTCGGGGCGGTTACAATCGCCTTTGAAAAAATATCGTATTCCCCGTTCTTCAGGAAGTTTTTGTAATTGTCGGTGGCATTGACTTCGACTTTGATCCCGATTTTCTTCAGCGAATCCTGCGCGTATTCGGCAAGTATCGGAAGTTCTTGGCGGGAAGTGTAAGTAAGCCAGCGCAATTCAAGATTTTTCCCGTTTTTGTCAACATAACCGTCACCGTCACTGTCAACATATCCGGCAGCCGCCAGAAGTTTTTTCGATTCCTCCGGATTAAATTCAATCGCATTTACCGCATTTCCGCCGAAAGTCAAATTAGCCGGAAATGCTCCGATCGCCGGACTTCCGTTGCCGGAAAGTAAAATTTCGGTGAATTTGTTTTTGTCGATTGCGGCGGAAATTGCCTTGCGAACATTCAAATCCTGCAAATCCGGATTTTTGAAATTGAAGGCGGCTTGATAAACTCTTGAAGTTTCCGTTTGACTGAGTTTAAATTTGTCGTTTTGAAAGAGTTTCAAACTTGAATAAGGCAAGCCCTGAACCGCGTCAAGTTCCCCGTTCTGCATTGCCATTGTCAAAGTATCTCCGTCGGTAATGCTCTTTACCAAAATTTTATCCAATTTCGGTTTTACGTCGCCCCAATAATTTTCATTTTTCACAAGTTCGACTTCCGTGTCGGTTGCCTTAATTCCCTTGTAAGGTCCGGTGCCGATGACAATTTTGTCTTTTTCGCCGGCTTCAACGTCGATTATGCAACCGTAAGGATCCGAAAGATAATTCAAAAGAGCAGGCATTTTTTCGCCGGATTTTATCGTAACGAATTGACCTTCCGCCTCAATCGAACTGATTTTCAAATCTTTCGGAGCGCGATCGTGTTTTGAAATCAAATCCTCCAGACAGGCTTTGACGGCGGCACCGTCAACTTTTTTGCCGTTTGAAAAAATTACGTTGTCCTTGATTTTAATTTTAACGGTATAATCGTCAACCTGCTCAAAACTTTCCGCAATCCAAGGCTCAAGTTCCATTTTTTCGTTGAACTTGAAAAGCGTTTCGCCGATTCCGTAACGAATGGTTGCCCAGCCGGCATAAGATTCGTGCGGATTTGTGCCGACGGTTTCCATTGCCGGTCCGTAAGCAACCGTTCCGTAAATAAAAGTTTTTTCACCGGTTGCGGATTGATTTTCACCGCCGCAACCCGTCGCCAAAATTCCTGCACTCAAAAGCATTGCCGCCAAAAATTTTTTCATCTGCCCGGACCCTCCCGAATTAACGAAGAAAAATCTTTCTGCCCGGAATTATATTTATCGACAAAAAAATTTTAAGCCCCCCAAGGGGATAAAATTTCAATCCGGCAAGTTGATTTAAATTCATTTTCAAAATTTAATTTCTGTGATAAAATCCGGCGAAATTGATAGTTGTTTTCCGTTTTGCCAATGATAACAAAATTTGCGGAGTTGAAAAGTTTTAATGAAATCGGGATATGTCTACCTTCAGCCGAAATATGTCGGAAAATTTAAATGTAACGGGCAGGTTTGCGGCGCAAATTGTTGCAGTCGCAGCTGGCAAATTTCAATCGACGAAGAAACTTACAAAAAATATTCAAAGATCGAATCTTCAGCCCGTGAACTTACTTCAAATATCGAATACAAAGACGATGCCGCCGGATATTTTATCAAATTGCGGGAAAGCGGTCGTTGTCCTTTTTTGAACGAAAAAAATCTTTGCAATATTCAACTCACACGCGGCGAAGAATTTTTGTCGTCCACCTGCCTGAATCACCCGCGCCAACTTTACAATTTCGGCGACGTTATCGAAAGGACTTTGAGTATTACCTGCACTCTTGCCGCCGATTTGATTTTAAATTCGCCGAAAATCGAATTTGAAGAAGTTCCGGTGAAATTGCCGGAATGGGCGCACGGAAATTTGACAGTCGGCGGGAATTTTGTCCCGCGGGAAATTTTGCCTTATATTTTGGAAATTCAATTTACCTGCGTTTCGATTTTGCAGGAAAGGCGTTTGAATTTGGACGGGCGGCTTGTGATTCTCGGCTATTATCTTTATCAGCTTGAAGATATGATTTACAAAAAAGACTTCAATTTGATTCCCACTTTGAACAAAATTTATACTTCCGAAGAATTTTTTGAAAAACAGGTTCCCATGCTTGTGACAAGCGTAAATTTTCAAATACTCGAATTTGTTGAAATTGTTTTCGGGGTGCTCGGAAAAATTTATCGGGACAATCCGGATGACACTTCAGAAGTCAACAAAGTTTATATTGATACGCTTTGCCGGGCGGCGGGAGTTAATTTTGAAACCGACGAATTTAATTTTTGGGAACTTGCCGAAAATTATTTTGATCTGCTTGAAATTCGCCGGGATTTCATAAAAAAATATTCCGCACTCTTTGAAAATTATCTCGTCAACGATTTTTTCGGCGGAGTTTATCCTTTTAAACTTGACGCGACAATTCAGCAAAATTACGCCGTATTTGTGATGGCATTTAAAATTTTGGAGTTGATTGCACTTTCCATGAGTGCCTTTAACAATTCCGGTGAGGAAGAACTTCACAAAAATGTTGTCGAAATGATAAGCGATGTTTCAATCGATTTAAATCACAACGTCGCATATCTCAACGATATTTTGGAGGTCGTCCGGGAAAAATCGGACATAACGATTTTTATGCGCGCACTTCTGCAGACTTGAAAATCTGTCCGGACAAAATTTTATATTTATCTGTTGCAATTTGTTCCGGTTGTGATATTATACGCACGACGGGTAAGAAGAAAGCAGGTTCCGATGAACCGGCTTATCCGTATTTATTTTTGGGTGAAAAAGTTAAAAAATTCACCTCAATTTTTTGGGAGGTTTTTGTGATATGGCTAACGGAAGACCGAGAATTGTAATCGTCGGTGCCGGATTCGGCGGAGTAAAGCTGGCGAAACTTTTTGCAAAGGAAAACGTCGACATCACGATCGTCGATCGCCATAATTTTCATTTGTTTCAGCCGCTCTTGTATCAAGTTTCGACTTCGGTACTTTCGTCGGACGAAATCGCTTATCCGACCCGGAGTTTTTTCCGCGACAATAAAAACGTAAATCTTTTTATGGCAAAGGCACAGGGCGTTGATCAGGATTGTGACGAACTCATAACCAATCACGGCGAGATTCCTTACGATTATTTGATTCTTGCCGCCGGTGCCACAACAAACTTTTTCGGCATGGAAAATGTGGAAAAGCACGCTTTCGGCATGAAAACTTTGCAGGAGGCCCTTCACATTCGCAATCACGTTTTGCATGAATTTGAACGTGCCGACAAGCCTTACAGAACGCCGGAAGATCGCAAAAAGCGCATGACTTTCGTCGTTGTCGGCGGCGGTCCCACGGGAATTGAGGAGGCGGGGGCGCTTGCCGAGCTTATCG
>CAJOPK010000237.1 GCA_905236255.1 uncultured Selenomonadaceae bacterium
CCCGCCTCGATAACCGTTCCGCCGGCGGGATTTATTATTTCCGATTTCCCGGAACGGTTTGCAAAGACGACAAAAATTTGATTTTCGATCGCCCGCGCCTTTGTCAAAATTTGACGGGGAACAAGTCTTTTCAAACTCCATGCCGCCGGGATAAAGAGGATTTCAATTCCGGTCAGGGCAATTTTTCTCACAAATTCCGGAAAGCGCAGATCATAACAAATTATGATTCCGCATTTTTTCCCGTCGATTTCAAAATTGACGATTTTATTTCCGGGCGAAAAAACTTTTTCTTCACCGGCAAAACCGAACAGATGAACTTTGTCGTAAGTCGTCAAAATTTCGCCTTGCCGGTCAAAAATCAAACTCCGGTTAAAAAAATTTCCGGATTCTTCCGCAATAACGGAGCCGGCAATTATGTTTACCGAAAAATTTTTCGCAAGACCGGAAACAAATTCGGAAGTCTTTTCGGCGTTTTTGTCGGCAAAATTTTTTACCGGCTCCGGATAATAACCGGTTGACCAAAGTTCCGGCAAAACAATCACGTCGGAATTTTTTGCCTGTTCAATCATTCGCCCGGCGGTCAAAAAATTTTCTTCGACCGCGCCGATCTTCGATTTAAATTGAAGGATTGAAATTTTCATCAAAGTTATCTCCGGAAAAATTCACTGATTTAAAGAAGTCAAATGTTTGTCCTCAATATCGGCGGTTGTATATCTTTCGATAATTTCCTTCCAAAGATTTTTGGACTTCAAAATAAATTCGATAATTTCACGAACCGCGCCTTTGCCGCCGAAACAATTTGCAACATAATGAGCGCGCTCTTTTACGTCCTCGCTTGCATCGCCGACGGCGGCACGAAAACCGACCTGCACGAAAACCGGCAGATCAATCACATCGTCGGCAACGTAAGCAATTTCTTCATCGTTAAATCCGGTCATTTCCTTCAATTCTTTGTAAGCGTTGCGCTTGTTCATTTGTCCCTGCATGACGATCGGAATTTTCAATTCGGCGGCGCGCCGGGAAGTACATTCGGATTTTCTTCCGGTAATTATCGCGGTTTTTATCCCGGCGGCATTTGCAAGGGCAACCCCGAAACCGTCACGGCAATGAAAAGCCTTGAAAAGTTCGCCGTCCCCGCTCAAATAAATTCCGCCGTCCGTCAAAACTCCGTCAACGTCGAAAATTATCAATTTTATTTTTTTTGCCCGTTCAAGGGCTTCGGCATGAATTTTCATGATTTTACCTCCGTACTTTTCTTTGATTTTCTTGTTTTATCCGCCGTTTTTTGCAACTCAATTATCTCCGTTTAATTTTTGTCGGACAAAGAATGACGCTCCAAAAAAATTTTTCACTTCAAATGTGAAAATGATTCATCATCTTCATTGTCAAAGATTTTGCCGGATCGTCTTTGTGTTTCAGCAAATATTCAAGCGTGGTCACGTTAAAAAATGAAGTTATCGGAATATATCGGTTGTATTTCCTGAAATCGCCGTATTCCTTCAGCTTTTTGTGAAGTTTTGCAATATCGTCTTTGTCGGCGTTGTATTTTCTTACAATGCGTCCGAGTAAAATTTCCGCGCTTATAAAATCAAAAATTTCGTCGATAAGTTTCGGATCGTTTGTATTCTTTTCATATTTTGCGATAAGTTCGACGGATTTTCCGGACATTTTCATCGACCGCCTTATTCCGAAAACAAAAAACACAAGCAGGACAATCAAAAACAAAAACAACACACCTTGCAAAACAAATTCACCTCTTTCCGAATCACTTCAAAATTTCTTTCAAATAAATTCCGGTATAAGAATTTTTGATTTCGGCAACTTCTTCCGGCGTACCCGTCGCAACAATTTCTCCGCCCTTGTCGCCGCCGTCCGGTCCCAAGTCGATAATATAATCGGCGCATTTTATAACGTCAAGGTTGTGTTCGATAATTACGACCGTGTCCCCGCGATTTACCAATCTTTGAACAACGTCGATAAATTTTTTTACGTCGTCAAAATGGAGTCCGGTGGTCGGTTCGTCCATAATATAAAGATTGGAAAGTCTGCCCTGCGGTCGTGCAAGCTCGGTGGCAAGTTTTACGCGCTGAGCCTCACCGCCGCTCATTGTGTTTGCCGGTTGACCGAGTTCGATATATCCCAAACCGACATCATGAAGGACTTGCAACATTCGCGAAATTGACGGAACATTTTCAAAGAGTTCGAGTGCCTCATCGACCGGCATTGACAAAACATCGGCAATACTTTTGTCTTTATATTTTACTTCCAGAGTTTCGGAATTGTACCGCGCTCCTTTACAGACATCGCAGGTAACGTAAACGTCCGGCAAAAAATTCATGGGAATTTTTAAAATCCCGTTGCCGTGACAATTTTCACAGCGTCCGCCCGGCAAATTAAAACTGAATCTTCCGGGTTGCCAGCCGCGCATTTTTGCGCCGGGAGTTTCGCCGTAAAGTTTCCGGATCTTGTCAAAAATTTTCGTGTAAGTGACGGTATTCGAGCGGGGACTTCTGCCGATCGGATCCTGATCTATCTTGATTATTTTGTCAATTCCGCACCCTTTCAACAGTTCCTTTTGTCCTTCGACGTGCGGATAAAAAACTTCTTCAATCAAGGTCGATTTTCCGCTGCCGGAAACGCCGGTTACCAAAGTCAAAACTCCGACCGGAATATCGACGGAAATATTTTTCAAGTTGTTCACGTCAACATTTTTAAGACTCAAGACCTTTGAAAATTTTCTGCGCGTCGAAGGTACCGGAATGGTTTTTCTTCCGCTCAAATAATCGCCGGTCAATGATTTTTTGTTTTCCGAAATTTCCCGGCAATTTCCGATTGCAACGATTTCCCCGCCGTGTTTGCCGGCTCCCGGCCCGACGTCAACTATAACGTCGGATTCTCTCATGGTTTCTTCGTCATGTTCGACCACAAGCAGAGTATTTCCCAAGTCCCGCAATTTTTTTAAAGTAGCCAAAAGTTTTTTGTTGTCATGCTGATGAAGTCCGATTGAAGGCTCGTCCAAAACATACAAAACGCCGGTCAAAGCGGAACCTATTTGAGTGGCAAGGCGTATTCTTTGAGATTCGCCGCCGCTCAAACTTGCCGAACTTCTGGAAAGAGTAAGATAATCCAATCCCACGTCACACAAAAATTTCAGCCGGGCTTTTATTTCCTTCAAAATCTGCTTTGAAATTTTCTTGTCGGTGTCGTCCAATTTTGGAGCAAGTTCTTCAAAAAATTCTTTGCACCGGTAAATTTCCATATCGCAGACTTCCGAAATATTTTTGTCGCCGACTTTGACGGAAAGAGCAACCGGATTTAATCTTTTTCCCTTGCAAGTCGGGCAAAAGCCGAAAGAAGAACTTTCCATTTTAAATTCGTGAACGGCGTGCATCCATTGATAAATGTCGTCACCGAAATTGTAATAAAAAATCCTGCCGAGTCCGTCGCAATCCGGGCAGGCACCTTTGGGGCTGTTAAATGAAAAAAGTTGCGGCGAAATTTCCGGCAGACTTATTCCGCAATCCGGGCAGGCATTGTGTTCGCTGAAAATCGTAACTTTTTCGTCCTCTTGAATGTGAACGATGCCCTTTCCGAATTTCAAGGCGGTTTCAAGAGAATCGGAAAGCCTTGAACGTATTCCGTCGCGAATTATCAGCCTGTCCACAACAACTTCAATATCGTGCTTTTGGGTTTTGGCAAGTTTTATGTTTTCCGAAAGATCGCGAATTTCTCCGTCAACCAAAACGCGAACAAATCCGGCATTTTTCAATTCTTCAAAAGTTTCGACGTGAGTGCCCTTTTTTTGAGAAACTATCGGCGCAAGCAAAATAAATTTCGTCCCCTCCGGCATTTCCAAAATGCGACTTATCATTTGATCCACACTTTGCCTTTGAACGGGTTTGCCGCATTTCGGGCAGTGAGGTTTTCCTATTCTTGCGAAGAGCAGACGCAAATAATCATAAATTTCCGTGACCGTGCCGACGGTGGAGCGGGGATTGTTGTTTGTGGTTTTCTGATTTATGGCAACGGCGGGACTCAATCCGTCGATTTGATCCACGTCCGGCTTGTCCGGAAGCCCCAAAAATTGCCGCGCATAACTTGAAAGAGATTCCATATATCTGCGCTGACCTTCGGCATAAATCGTATCGAATGCGAGAGAAGATTTTCCGCTGCCGGAAACTCCGGTGATTACGACAAATTTATTGCGGGGAATTTCAAGACTTATGTTTTTTAAATTGTGAACGCGTGCTCCCCGAACTTTTATAAAATCCAAAATTTTTCCCTCCAAAATTATCCCTGTCACTCCGGGAATTATAACCCGGTTTGTCAATAATTTTAACACTTACCGCAAATTTGAAAGAAATTTGCCGCCGCTTGAAAAAATTACCGGCATTGTTTATAATGTGAAAAAAGTTTTAAAGGAGAGAGTCTGTTGACGGAAAATGTTTTTGATACTTTGAAAGAACGCGGATTTTGGGCTCAATGCACCGACGAAAATGAAGTCAGAAAATTGCTCGGCGAAAAATCCGTAACATTTTATATCGGATTCGATCCCACTGCGGACAGTCTGCATGCGGGGCATTTTATCGCACTTATGGCAATGGCGCATTTGCAGCGCGCCGGTCATCGTCCGATCTGTCTTGTCGGCGGCGGAACCGGTACGGTCGGCGATCCTTCCGGTCGTTCCGATTTGAGAAAGGTTTTGACCGACGAAATTATCGAACACAACTGCGAATGTTTTAAAAAGCAGATTTCAAAATTTATCGACTTCAGGGACGGCAAGGCTTTGATGGTAAATAACGGCGATTGGCTCCGAAAGTTGAATTATATCGATCTTCTCCGGGAAGTCGGCGCGCATTTCACGGTAAACCGCATGCTCACCGCCGAATGTTACAAACAGCGTTGGGACAAAGGCTTGACTTTCCTTGAATTTAATTACATGGTCATGCAGGCATATGATTTTTACAAACTCAATTCGATGTACGATTGCGAAATGGAGTGCGGCGGCGATGATCAATGGTCGAATATAATTGCCGGCGTTGAACTTGTTCGCAGAAAAACCGGAAAAGCCGTTTTCGGATTGACGAACAAACTTCTGACCAAGAGCGACGGCTCGAAAATGGGCAAGACTGCCGGCGGCGCGCTCTGGCTTGATCCGGACAAAGTCAAGCCTTACGACTTCTATCAATACTGGCGAAATGTTGACGATGCGGACGTTAAAACTTGTCTTTCGCTTTTGACTTTTATTCCGATTGAGGAAGTCAATCGTTTGAGCAGTTTGGAAGGTTCTCAAATCAACGAAGCGAAAAAAGTTTTGGCTTACGAAGTCACGAAACTTGTTCACGGTGAAGAAGAGGCAAAAGCTGCCGAAAAATCCGCAACCGAAATTTTTGTCGGGCAATCCGCCGAAAATATCCCGGCTGTCGAAATTGAGGACGCGGTCGGAAAGAAAATTTTGGACGTTCTCGCCGGTGCAAAAATTATCGAATCGAAAGCGGAAGGTCGCAGGCTTATTTCTCAAAACGGCTTGACTTTGAACGACGAAAAAGTTACCGATCCGGACAAAATTTTTGCGGCGGAAGATTTTCCGGCGGTCATTCGCAAGGGAAAGAAAAAATTCTTCAAATTGGTGACGAAATGACCAAAATACTTTTTGTCTGTCACGGAAATATTTGCCGCTCGCCGATGGCCGAATTTGTCATGAAGGATTTGGTGAGAAAAGCCGGACTTGAGGACAAAATTTTTGTCGATTCAAAGGCTTGCCGCCGGGACGAACTCGGCAGCGACACTTATTACGGCACGAAAGAAATTTTGAGAAAAAAAGGGATTCCCTTTTCAAAACGCCGGGCAACTCAAATTACCGCCGAAGATTACAAAAATTTTGATTACATAATCGGCATGGATTTTGAAAATATGCGCGACTTCAAAAGAATTTTCGGTGAAGATTCTCAAGAAAAAATTTATCTGCTCATGAATTTTGCCGGCGAAAATCGGGAAGTTGCGGATCCCTGGTACACGGACGATTTTGAAACGACTTACAATGACGTTTTGAAAGGTTGCCGGGCTTTGTTGAATTTTTTGCCGGTCGAAAAGAATTGAACGGACAAAAAATCCGGAAGTGATTAAGAATTTTGAGTTCTGCAACGAGTGTGAAATCAGCCCGGAAGTTCTGCCGAAAATCAAGGCGGCTCTCGACGAGATGAAAAATTTCGTTCCC
>CAJOPK010000238.1 GCA_905236255.1 uncultured Selenomonadaceae bacterium
GCCGGCGAAAAGTCCGGGCGTTGATTTTGTTTAAAGTCAAAAATTTTGAAAGGACTTATTCCAATGAAAATTGCACTTTTGATTTTTTATTTTGCCGTACTCGTCGGTATCGGTCTTTACTGCAGAAAACACGCGACCGATGTCGACGGCTTTGTTTTGGGCGGCAGATCCGTCGGTCCGTGGCTTACGGCTTTTGCTTACGGAACTTCATATTTTTCGGCGGTCGTATTTGTCGGTTATGCCGGACAATTCGGCTGGAAATACGGAATTGCCGCAACTTGGGCAGGTATCGGAAATGCTTTGATCGGCTCTCTTTTGGCTTGGTTTATTTTGGGAAGGCGTACAAGAATTATGAGCCGGCATTTAAATTCGGCGACAATGCCGCAATTTTTTGAAAGTCGATTCGGTTCTCCGGCACTCAAAATTGCCTCGTCGATAATAATTTTTATCTTCCTTATTCCTTATACCGCCTCGCTTTACAACGGTCTTTCAAGACTTTTCGGAATGGCTTTCGGAATAGATTATTCCGTCTGCATACTTTTGATGTCGGTCTTGACCGCAATTTACGTTATCGCCGGCGGATATATGGCAACCGCGATAAATGATTTTATTCAGGGAATGGTAATGCTTGTCGGAATAACGGCGGTAATTTTTGCCGTGCTGGAAACAAAAGGCGGATTTATAAACGCGCTTGACGGTCTTGCAAGAATTACGGACGAAACGGTAACGACAACGCCCGGAATTTTTTCTTCATTTTTCGGGCCGGATCCGTTGAATTTGCTTTTCGTGGTAATTTTGACTTCACTCGGAACTTGGGGACTTCCTCAAATGGTGCAAAAATTTTACGCGATAAAGGATGAACAGGCAATTCAAAAAGGCACGGTAATTTCAACTTTGTTTGCGTTTGTTGTTGCCGGCGGCTGTTACTTTTTGGGGGGATTCGGCAGACTTTTTTCCGGCGAAATTGACATTAAAGCAAACGGATACGATTCGATAATCCCCACAATGCTTGCCGGACTTTCCGACGGAATGATAGCTCTTGTGGTAATTTTGGTTTTGTCGGCATCAATGTCAACTTTGTCATCGCTCGTAATAGTTTCAAGTTCGACTTTGACTTTGGATTTAATCAAAGACAATTTTGCCAAAAACATGAGTGAAGATCGTCAGGTATTCATGATAAGATTTTTAATCGTGGTATTTATTGCAATTTCGGCAATTTTGGCACTGATTCAATACAAAAGTTCGGTTACATTCATAGCGCAGCTGATGGGCGTATCTTGGGGCGCATTGGCGGGAGCATTTTTGGCACCGTTCATGTATTCGCTTTATTATAAAAATATCACTACGGCGGCTTGCGGAGTTTGCTTTTTGTTCGGAAGTATTCTAATGATTGCAAATATGCTTTGCCGTCCTCTTTTCCCGGCAATATTGCAATCCCCGATAAATGCCGGCGCCTTTGCCATGCTTGCCGGATTGATAATTGTTCCGCTTGTCAGTATGATAACGGAAAAGCCCGACAAAAAACTTATTGACAATGCCTTCTCCTGCTATGACAAAGAAACCAAAGTACCTTTAATTACGGCACTCGGAAAAAATTCCGGCTGATTATGGAAGTCCGCAAATGTTTTCAGGCTTGTCAAAATTCCGTATTGACAAGTTTTTTTGTAAAAGGTAAGCTTTGTCGCAAGAAAATTTTGTGTGATAAACTTTCTCACGTTTAAGCGAATTTAAACTGAATTGTCGAGGGGAGATTTAAAATGAAAATAGGAATTTCGGGCTACGGAAATTTGGGACGCGGAGTTGAGTTTGCGGTCAAAGAAAATCCGGACACGGAACTTGCGGCGGTTTTTACCCGCAGAAATCCGGAAACAGTCAAAATAAATACCGCCGGCGTTCCCGTTCTGCACGTTGACGACGCAAAAAATTGGGCGGATAAAATTGACGTTATGATTCTTTGCGGCGGCTCGGCAACAGACCTGCCTGTTCAAACTCCGGAATTTGCAAAATATTTCAATGTCGTTGACAGCTTTGACACCCATGCAAAAATTCCGGCGCATTTTGAAAAAGTTGACCGGGCGGCGAAAGATTCCGGTCACACCGCAATAATTTCGGTCGGCTGGGATCCCGGACTTTTTTCTCTTGCCCGGATTTATTCAAATGCGATTTTGCCGGACGGCAAAGATTATACTTTCTGGGGCAAAGGCGTAAGTCAGGGACATTCGGACGCAATCCGCAGAATTAAGGGAGTAAAAAATGCAAAGCAGTACACAATTCCGGTCGAGTCCGCGCTTGAAGCCGTTCGTGCCGGGAAAAATCCCGAATTGACCGTTCGCCAAAAACATACCCGCGAATGTTTCGTCGTTTTGGAAGAGGGGGCGGATGCGTCAAAAGTCGAAAACGAAATTAAAACCATGCCGAATTATTTTGACGAATACGATACGACCGTTCATTTCATAAGCGAGGAAGAACTCTTGAAAAATCACGGCGGACTTGCTCACGGCGGCTTTGTAATTCGTTCCGGGAATACCGGCAAAAATCACGAACACAATCACATAATCGAATTTAATTTGAAATTGGATTCAAACCCGGAATTTACGACGAGCGTTTTGGTCGCTTATGCACGCGCCGCCTGTCGTCTGAATAAAGAAGGATCGACCGGTTGCAAGACGGTTTTCGATATTCCGCCGGCTTATCTTTCCGCAAAAGACGGGGAGTATCTCCGGGCGCATTTGCTTTAAAAAATGGCACTGAAAAATCCCACCCCGCCTACTCCGCCGACTCCTCCCACACCGCCGACGATCGACTTGGGGGACAAAACACCTCAAGCCGCGCCGGAAACTTCTTCGACCGATTCGACTTCGACGGATACCCCGCAAGCAAATTCGCCCGTTACCCGGAAAGTCGAAAATCCGGAAACTATGGCAAGGGATGCGGTAGCAAACGGCGCGGGAGCTTTGACAAAAAGAACGGTTACCCGGAAAAATGACGAAGAAAAAGCTGCCGAAACTCAACCCAAAACAAAAGTAATTAAAGTTCCGGCAAATTCAAATTTCGCGCTTGACGATACACGCGGACAAGATATTTTGAAGGAGTTTCGGGAAGAGGACGAAAAACTTTCGGGAGATTCCGGCGACAAACAAACTTCAACCGAAACGCCTCCGAAGTTTACGGCGGGAAAAAATACTCCCGGACATGGCGGATTATATTGGATTGTTACGATTTTGGCGGTCGTCGCATTGAGTATAATGTTTGTGAAAAAATTTTTGGTGACCGATAATCCGAAATTGAAAAAATCCGACTTGTTTGGGGATTCTTCGGAAAGATTGAAAAGGGCGGCGGATAAGATTCCGAAAGCAAAAGTTGCAAAAAAAAATACGCCCGTCAAACCGGTTAAGCCGGCAACTCCGGTAAAACCGATTAAGCCGGTCATTACGAAAAGTGAAGATGACGATAAGGGCAGGCATTTTGAAGTCAGAATTTGAGATGGTCAGATGGATAGGTTGACAGTAACACCGACCACATAAACGAAGGAGATTTTGATATGGTATCCGAAAAAATGTACGAACTTGGTACAAAAAAATCCACAATCCGGACAATTTTTGAGTTCGGCAGAAAACGTGCGGCTGAAGTCGGCGAAGAAAATATTTTCGATTTCAGCTTGGGCAATCCGAATGTTCCCACACCGGAATTTGTAAAAGAGGCGGCTGTCGAGATTTTGCAAAATTTTGAGCCGTCCGCCGTTCACGGCTACACGGTTGCTCCGGGAAATCCGCAAGTCCGGGAAACTTTGGCAAAAAGTATAAATGAAAGATTCGGCACAAATTTTGCCGGCAAAAATATTTTCATTACCGCAGGTGCGGCGGCGGCAATTACAATTTCTTTTAAAGCACTTGCCGAACCCGGCGACGAATTTATAACTTTTGCGCCTTACTTCCCGGAATATAAATGTTTTGTGGAATCGGTCGGTGCAACCTTGAAAGTCGTATCCGCTCAACCCGCCGATTGGCAAATAAATTTTGAAGAATTTATGCACACGATAAATTCAAAGACAAAGGCGGTTATCATAAATTCTCCCAACAATCCGAGCGGCGCGGTTTATTCGCGTGAAACGATTGAAAAACTTGCACGGATTTTGAAAAATAAATCCGGCGAATACGGGCATCCGATTTTCATAATTTCCGACGAACCCTATCGCGAAATTGCTTACGATCTTGAAGTTCCTTACGTTCCGAAATTTTACGCGAATACTCTTGTCTGTTATTCTTACAGCAAGTCTTTTTCGCTTCCGGGCGAGCGTATCGGTTATATCGTCGTTCCCGATGAAGTTGCGGATTTCGGAAAAATTTTCGGAGCGGTTGCCGGTGCGGCAAGAGTTTTGACTCATGTAAACGCGCCTTCACTTTGGCAGCTGGTAATTGCAAAATGTGCCGGAAAACCTTCCGATATAAGCATTTACCGGAAAAATGCAAAATTGCTTTATGACGGCTTAATTGATGCCGGTTTTGAGTGTGTCAAGCCTCAGGGAGCATTTTATCTTTTCCCGAAAGCATTGGAACCGGACGATTATGCTTTTTGCGAACGGGCGAAAAAATACGATTTGCTTTTGGTGCCGGGAAAAGATTTCGGCTGTCCGGGATATTTCAGAGCGGCTTATTGCATAAAAACCGAAACGATTGAAAAATCCCTGCCGCTGTTCAAAAAACTTGCGGAGGAGTATAAATGATAAAAAAAATTCTGTTGTTGATGTTGACGATTTTCTTAATCGGCGGTTGCGGCAACAATCCGGCGGACGACGGAAAAATTAAAATCGTCACTTCATTTTATCCGGTTTATATTGACGCGATAAATATTGCCGGGAATGTTGAAGGCGTGGAAGTCGTAAATTTGACCGACCCGCAAACCGGTTGCCTTCATGATTATCAGCTGACAACCGAAAATATGAAAACTTTGGAAACGGCGGATATTTTCATTGTGAACGGTTTCGGTATGGAAAGCTTTTTGGATAAAATCACCGCCGAACGAAAAGACTTGAAAATCATAGATGCATCGGAAGGTGCGGATATACAGCCGATTTTGGATAAAGACGGTTTACCGAATCCGCATGTTTGGGTAAGCATAACTTATGCCATGCAACAGGTAAAAAATATTACCGCAAAACTTGCCGAAGCCGATCCGGAACATGCGGAAGATTATAAGCGAAACGGACTTCAATATCTCAACAATTTGACGACTTTGCGCGACGATATGCATATGTCGCTGGATCTTTTGAAAAACAAGGATATTGTTACTTTCCATGAAGCCTTTCCGTATTTTGCAAAGGAATTTGATTTAAACATTGTTTCGGTAATCGAACGCGAACCGGGAACCGAACCGACTCCGGGTGAACTTGTCGATACAATCGAAAAGGTAAATTCCCTGCCGGTCAAAGTTCTTTTCACCGAGCCGCAATATTCTTCAAAGGCTGCCGAAACAATTTCAAGAGAAACCGGCGCGCAGATTTATACACTTGATCCGGTTGTTACCGGTGAA
>CAJOPK010000239.1 GCA_905236255.1 uncultured Selenomonadaceae bacterium
TCGCGGCACGGTCGTTTCAATGATCCACAAATATTTAAACAGTGAAGCCAGCAGAAGTGCGGCATTTATAATTTTGGATTTGGACAACTTTAAGCAAATTAACGACCGATACGGTCACGATTGCGGGGATATGATTATCAAAGATGCCGCCCGACGAATGAAGGAAACTTTCGGAGATTACGGACTTGTTGCAAGGATCGGCGGCGATGAATTTTTGGTGATGCTCAAGGCTTTGAAAGATGAAGAAGTCAAAGAAATTCTGCAACATTTCAGCGACACCGAAAAATTTGTCGATTATTACGGGCGCAAGATAAATTTCACAATGTCGATAGGTTATTCGCTTTATCCGGATCACGGCAGGGAATATCAGATTCTTTATCAAAATGCGGATTTGGCTCTGTATTCGGTCAAGATGGCGGGCAGAAATTCTTTCCGAAAATTTTCCCCGACAATGGCAACGACCGGGACAAGGGATCAACTCGGTTTCAGTCTTTCTCAAATTTCGGAAGGCATGCCCGGCGGCTTTTTGGTCTATCGCGACGACGAAAATCTTGAAATTCTCTATGCCAACAAAAGGCTTGTGGAAATTTATGAATGTTCGTCTTTGGAGGAGTTCCGGAAATTTACCGGCAACAGTTTCAAAGGTTGCGTCCATGAGGACGATTGGGAATTTGTCAACGAAACGATTGCCGCGCAGATTGAAATTTCGGACGGTTACGATTATGTAAGGTATCGGGCAAGGACGGCAAAGGGAAATATTGTTGCCGTCGAAGATTTCGGGCGGCTTGTCGAATCCCGGATTGACGGCAATATGTTCTATGTTTTCATAATTGATATTGAGAAAAAAGAGCGGATTTATCGCAATCACATGCTCGGATATGTTTGACAAAAATTCCGGAAATTTCCGGCGAAAAAATACAATGTTTAACGGGAGGAAATAATATGGCATACTATTACAAAGAACCCTCGCATACTTTCGGAGAATATCTCCTCGTTCCCGGTTACTCGTCAAAAGAGTGCATACCGGCAAAAGTCGATTTGACCACGCCGCTCGTAAAATTTCGTCGCGGCGAAGAGCCGAAACTTCAAATGAATATTCCCATGACTTCGGCAATAATGCAGTCGGTTTCAAATGACACGATGGCGATTGCGCTTGCCAAAGAAGGCGGAATTTCTTTTATTTTCGGTTCGCAGACGATTAAGGAACAGGCGGCAATGGTTGCCCGCGTAAAAAATTACAAATCCGGTTTTGTTTCCAGCGACTCAAACATTAAACCGACCACAACTTTAAATGAAATTTTGGAACTTTTGAAGGAAACCGGACATTCCACAATGGCTGTCACGGAGGACGGCAAACCCACCGGAAAACTTTTGGGAATTGTCACCAGCCGCGATTACAGAATTACTCGCATGACCGGCGACGAACAGGCAAAGGATTTCATGACACCTTTTGAAAAATTGGTTTATGCCGATGCGGATTCCACTACATTGCCGATGGCAAACGATTTAATTTGGCAACATAAATTGAATATGCTCCCGCTTGTGGACAAAAAGCAAAGACTTCGTTACATGGTTTTCCGCAAAGACTACACCGACAACAAGACCAATCCGCTCGAACTTATCGACAACAAAAAACGCTACATTGTCGGCGCGGGAATAAATACCAGAGATTATGCGGAAAGAGTTCCGGCACTTTTGAAAGCCGGCGCGGACGTTCTTTGTATAGATTCTTCCGAAGGTTTTTCGGAATGGCAAAAAATTACTCTCGAATACATTCACGAAAATTTTCCGGACGCTTTGGTCGGTGCGGGAAATGTCGTTGATGCGGAAGGTTTCAGATTTTTGGCTGATGCCGGCGCGGATTTTGTTAAAGTCGGTATCGGCGGCGGCTCTATTTGCATTACCCGCGAAACAAAGGGTATCGGGCGCGGTCAGGCAACGGCTGTAATTGACGTTTGCAAGGCTCGCGATGATTATTTCAAAGAAAAAGGCGTTTACATTCCGGTCTGCTCGGACGGCGGAATTGTTCACGA
>CAJOPK010000240.1 GCA_905236255.1 uncultured Selenomonadaceae bacterium
TCACTTGGCAAAAGAAAAACTTGCTGACAAGAAACTTGCACGAAGCAAAGAATACGAAAAACTTAAGGAAAACTTGAAAAACCGATTTGTAAGTTCCGCTCACATTATGTTCGGACGTTCAATCAGTGAACTCCCGATGAACGAAATTTACAAGACGGTTGCGGCGGTTGCCCGTCAGGTCATTTCCGAAAACTGGATCAAGACCAACAAGGCTTACATGGATCGTCAATCGAAACAGGTTTATTATTTCTCGATCGAATTTTTGATGGGCAGACTTTTGAAGTCCAATCTCATCAACCTCGGAATTGACGACGCTTTCCGCGAAGTCATGGAAGAAATGGGACTCAATTTCGACGACATTATCGAAGAAGAACCGGATGCCGGTCTCGGTAACGGCGGTCTGGGTCGTCTGGCAGCCTGTTTCATTGATTCGCTGGCTGCGCATCGTCTGCCGGGTCACGGTTGCAGTATCCGTTATCAGTACGGACTTTTTGAGCAGAAGATCATTCAGGGTCAGCAGGTCGAAATTCCCGATAACTGGCTCCGTGACGGTTTTGCTTGGGAATATCGCAAGCCGGACAAAGCAATTAACGTAAAATTTAACGGCAACGCTTACATGAAAGAACAGCCGGACGGATCTTTGAAGCTCGTCCATGAGGATGCAATGACCGTTATGGCGGTTCCCTATGACGTTCCCATTGTCGGCTATCACAACAGAACCGTAAATACTCTGCGTCTTTGGAATGCGGAAGTAAATCGCGATTTTTCCGATTACGGAATGTTGACGCATGATCAAATACGTGCAAAGAACGATTACAGAAACTTTGTCGAAAGTATCACAAATTATCTTTATCCGGACGACAGTTCAAACGAAGGAAAACGTATGCGCCTTATTCAGGAATACTTCCTTGTTTCGGCGGGTACTCAAAGTATCGTTCGTCACTATCTGCGCACCGGAATGAACATTCGCGAATTTGACAAGAAGATTGCGATTCACATCAACGATACACACCCGGCACTTTGCGTGGCGGAACTCATGAGAATTTTTGTTGACGAATGCGGTCTTGAATGGGACGAAGCCTGGACAATTACACGCGGCACCGTCGCTTACACAAACCATACGATTTTGCCGGAAGCTCTCGAAACATGGCCGGTCGATATGTTCCGTACACTTTTGCCGCGCATTTACATGGTTATCGACGAAATCAACCGTCGTCATGTCGAATACGTCAAGGCGCGTTATCCGGACAATGTTGACAAACTTCGCGCAATGTCGATTATCGAAAACGGCGCGGTACACATGGCGCGTCTTGCAATAGTCGGCTCTCATTCGGTCAACGGCGTTGCAAGAATCCACTCCGATATTTTGAAGTCAACCACTTTGCACGACTTCTACGAATATTGGCCGCGTATGTTCAACAACAAGACAAACGGAATTACCCATCGCCGCTGGCTCATGGGAGCAAATCCGGAACTTGCCGATCTGATCGATTCGACGATCGGAAGCAGAATTTGGCACAGACATCCGGAGCAGCTCGATCTTTTGAATGAAGCCGTTGACGATAAAAAATTCCTTGACGGAATTGAGGAAATCAAACATATTCGCAAGGCGGCTCTTGCCGAATATGTAAAGAAACACAACAAAATTGAAGTCGATCCGAATACCCTTTTCGATATTCAGGTCAAACGTATTCACTCTTACAAACGCCAACTTATGAATATTATGCACATAATGTGGCAATATGAAAAAATGAAATCGGATCCGAGTTACAAGCCCATGCCGACGACTTATTTCTTCGGCGGAAAGGCGGCTCCCGGTTATTACATTGCAAAAGAAACAATCAAGTTGATAAATGCCGTTGCCGACAAAGTCAACAACGATCCTTCAATCGACGGACGTTTGAAAGTTGTCTTTATCGAAAACTTCGGCGTATCAATCGGCGAAATCGTTTACCCGGCGGCGGACGTAAGCGAACAAATTTCGACGGCATCCAAAGAGGCTTCCGGTACCGGCAACATGAAATTCATGATGAACGGCGCAATAACTTTGGGAACTTTGGACGGCGCAAATGTCGAAATTCGCGAGGCTGTCGGTGACGACAACATTGTTATTTTCGGATTGAAGGCGGGAGAAGTTCTGCGCTATTATGCAACCGGAACTTATTCGGCTTGGAACGAATTTAACGAAAATGAAAACGTCCGCATGGTACTCAACAAATTTACCGACGGCAGCTACGGCTGGTTCAATTCTCTGCGCGATTATTTCTTCCAGGGCAACGACGAATTCTTCATTTTGAAAGACTTCAATGCTTATATCGATGCTCATGAAGAAATTTATGCGCGTCGTTCCGACAGACAGGGCTGGCTCCGCAGCGCGGCGGTAAATATCGCAAATTCCGGACGTTTCTCCTCCGACAGAACCATTGACGAATACGCCAATGAAATTTGGAAAATTACGCCCTGCGTAGTTCAGTAAAATCGAAAACAATTTGACTTCCAAAAAAAGTCTTTGAAGATAAAAATTTTTGTGAGATGAAAAGGAGATGATTCCGTGAAAACTTCAAATCTCAGTGAATACGATCTCTATCTTTTCCATCAAGGCACGAATTTTCATGCTTATGAAATGCTCGGAGCGCATTTTGTCGAAGAGGACGGCAAAAAGGGAGTTCGCTTTGCCGTCTGGGCAAAAAATGCAAAATCCGTCAGCGTTGTCGGAGATTTCAACAACTGGGATACCCGCGTAAATGTCATGTTGCGTTTGGACGACGGCGAAACTTGGGCAATATTTATCGAAGGACTTAAACCCGGCGACAAGTACAAATACGCAATAGAACCTCAATGGGGCGGGCCGCATATTTTGAAGGCGGATCCTTACGGTTTTTATTGCGAAAGAAAACCCGCCGATGCTTCCCGGCTTTACGATATGACCAAATATCAATGGGGCGACGGTGCGTATATGGAAGAAAAAGCCAAAGAGAGCTCCTATTCAAAGCCGATGCTCATTTATGAAGTTCATGCCGGTTCATGGCAACGCAAAGGTCGCGGCAACAGCGATGTTGAAGATGTTTACTTCAGTTATCGCGAATTGGCGGATCGTCTTGTGAAATATGCCAAAGACATGAACTACACGCATATTGAGTTTATGCCGCTTACCGAACACCCTTTTGACGGCTCATGGGGTTATCAGACCACCTGTTATTATGCCGCCACAAGTCGTTACGGTGAGCCGGATGATCTCCGTTATTTCATCGATACCGCGCATCAAAACGGGTTGGGCGTTATCATGGATTGGGTTCCGGGTCATTTCTGCAAAGACAATCAGGGCTTGCGCGAATTTGACGGGACAAATCTCTACGAATCGGACAATCCGCAACTTTCCGAAAACAGAGGCTGGGGAACGATAAATTTTGACTACGGTCGGACGGAAGTACACAGCTTTTTGATTTCAAATGCGATTTTCTGGTTTGACGAATATCACATTGACGGGTTGCGGATTGACGGCGTTGCAAATATGTTGTACCTTGATTTCGGGCGCGAAGAGGGCGAATGGACTCCCAACAAATACGGAGATACCGGCAACCTTGAGGCGATCGACCTTATCAAGAAACTCAATGAAACCGTTTTCAAATATCACCCCAACGCTTTGATGATGGCGGAAGAATCAACCGATTGGCCGCTGATTTCAAAACCGGTTTACATGGGCGGCATGGGTTTTAACTACAAGTGGAACATGGGCTGGATGAACGACATGCTCAAATATGTGAGCATGGATCCCGTTTATCGCAAGTGGAATCACGACAAAGTGACCTTCTCCTTCATGTATGCCTTTTCCGAAAACTTCATTTTGCCGCTCAGTCATGATGAAGTCGTTCACGGAAAATGCTCACTTATCGAGAAAATGCCGGGCGATTATTGGCAGAAATTTGCCGGACTTCGCGGATTTTTCGGTTATTGGATGGCTCATCCGGGCAAAAAACTTTTGTTCATGGGCGGGGAGTACGGTCAATTTATCGAATGGAATGAAAACGACAGTCTTGATTGGCACCTGGTCGAACAGTACGAAAAACATACTCAAATGCAGAATTATTCGCGTGCTCTCAATAAATTCTATTGTGACAACAAGGCTTTCTGGCAGGTCGATTTTGACTGGAACGGATTTCAATGGATCGATTGCAACGACAACGACAACAGCGTTGTTTCCTTCATTCGCAAGGCAAAAGACGAAAAAGATTATATTATTGCCGTTTGCAATTTTACTCCGGAAGTTCGGCTCAATTACAGAATCGGCGTTCCCGACAAGGGCGCGTATGTCGAAGTGTTCAATTCCGATCTTGAGGAGTTTGGCGGCAGCGGCGTAAAAAATGAGGGAGAAATTCTCACTCAAGACGTTGCATGGCACAATCGCGCTCAGTCGATAGAAATAAGTATTCCGCCTCTTGCAACCGT
This sequence comes from uncultured Selenomonadaceae bacterium, assembly GCA_905236255.1. Classification (GTDB taxonomy): domain Bacteria; phylum Bacillota; class Negativicutes; order Selenomonadales; family Selenomonadaceae; genus Quinella. The sequence goes on from CAJOPK010000240.1 coordinate 4,447, forward strand.
TTATTTCAAATACAAGGCGACGGTGTAACCGATGGCAACAAGGGCAATAAGATGGATTGAAGTAAAAGATCCCCCGCCGGGCGAAATTCCCCAAAAGAAAAAGAAGAAACCGAAACCGGTTGAAAATCCGGGAGAACCCAAGCGCGGACGGGGCAGACCCAAAATTCCGGACGAAATTAAGGCGGCCAGAAAGGCTTTGAGAGCTGAAGGCAGGACGACAAAATTTTTGGACGTGACGCGCCCGAAAGATCAACAAAGACTTGACACGTCGCCGAATGATTGAGAAATTTTAAATGTAGAGGGAGGATAAAATCCTATGAAAGTTCTTTATGTGGCTTCCGAAGCAGTTCCTTTCGTAAAAACCGGCGGACTCGCAGATGTTGCGGGATCTTTGCCGAAAGAACTTAAAAAGCAGGGTGTTGACGTTCGCGTTATTTTGCCGAAATTCAGCAAAATTCCCGAAGAATATCGCGACAAAATGGAACACGTTTACGACGGCACGATCTATGTGTCCTGGCGTGAAAAATTTGTCGGTATCGACAAGTACGAACTTGACGGCGTTATTTATTACTTCGTTGACAACGTCGAATATTTCTATCGTGACGGCGTTTACGGATATGATGACGATGCGGAGAGATTTTCGTTCTTCTGCCGTGCGGTATTGAATTGCCTTCCGGCTATCGACTTTTTCCCGGACGTTATCAATTCAAACGATTGGCACGCCGGTCTCATCAGCGTACTTTTGAAACTTGAGCACCGGGGCGACGAACGCTACGAAAAGATCAAAACGCTTTACACGATTCACAATTTGAAATATCAAGGCGTTTTCCCGAAAGACGTGATGGACGACGTTCTCGGACTTGACTGGAAATATTTCAACAACGGCGATCTCGAATTTTACGATGCCGTCAACTTCATGAAGGGCGGTATCATTTACTCCGATTTCGTTTCCACCGTCAGCAAAACTTATGCACAGGAAATTCAGTATGAATATTTCGGCGAACATTTGGACGGACTTCTTCGCAGCAGGAGAGACGATCTGTACGGTATCGTCAACGGCATAGATTATGATGCTTTCAATCCGGCGACCGACAAACACCTCTTTGAAAATTACGACGGCGAAAACGAACTCACCGCTTTTGAGAAAAAGGCGAACAATAAAGTTAAGTTGCAGGAACTCCTGAACCTTCCGCAGGGCAGAAAGATTCCGGTCGTTTCGATGGTCACCCGCCTTGTTGCGGCGAAGGGTCTTGATCTCGTTGTCCGCATGATGGATGAACTTTTGCAGCATGAAGATTTCCAATTTATTCTTCTCGGCACCGGCGACAAAGTTTATGAGGATTGGTTCAAAGGTCTTGCCTGGAGATTCCCGAACAAAGTTTCGACGAATATCTATTTCTCCAATGAACTCGCGCAGAGAATTTACGCATCTTCCGATATTTTCCTCATGCCGTCGAATTACGAACCCTGCGGCATAGGTCAGCTTATTGCGATGCGTTACGGCGCGGCTCCGGTCGTTCGCGAAACCGGCGGCTTGAAAGATACCGTTCATCAGTACGACAAGTACACGCAGGAAGGCAACGGATTTGTCTTTGCAAATTACAATGCCCATGAAATGATGTACGCGATTAAGCGCGCACTCAGCACTTACGGCAACTTTGAAGTCTGGACGAAGATCGTTTCCAATGCGATGAAGAGCGATTACAGCTGGAAAAATTCGGCAAAAGAATATATCGATCTTTATCAGAAACTCATGCAAAAATAAATCGGTTTTTAAATCGAACACAAAAAAATCCGGCGGGTTGAAAATGCCCGTCGGATTTTTGATTTACAAATCTTTTTCTTTTGGAGAAGGTAGGGAAAAGCCGAATCTTTTTGATAAAATTTCTCCGACTTGCTCCCGTACATATTTCGGCGTTTTGTTGTTGCAAATCACGACATCGGCACGGGCGCAAATTTTTTTTGTCGGCATTTGAGAATTTATTATTGAAAGGGCTTGTTTGCGATTTATTTTGTCGCGTTCCATAAGTCGCCGGAGCTGATAATTTTTGCGAATGTATACCGCCCAAACTTCATCGACCTCTTTATCCCAGCCGGCCTCAAAAATCAGCGGTATTTCCAAAACCACAAGACTTTTTCCTTCCGCCTGACATTTTTCCAAAAAATCCCGGACAAAATTTTGCAAAATCGGGTGGGCGGTGTCGTTTATCCAAAGTCGCTCGTCCGGGTGATTGAAAATAATTTCGCGAATAAGTCTTTTGTTGAGTTGCCCGTCGTCTTTCAATATATAATTTCCGAAATGCCTGACGTAAGCGTTAAATAAAGATTCGCCCGGTTCAAGCAATTTGCGGGTCACTTCGTCAACGTCCAAAACTGCCGCGCCGTATTTTTTCAAAGTTTCGGAAACCGCAGATTTTCCGCAGGCAATCCCGCCCGTCAATCCGATAATATACATTTTTCTCCTCAAATCTTTTTCACATTTTATTCTTCGCCGGGAAAGAGTATTATACTTACCGGCAAGTTTGACGCACCGGGCGGAGAATATTCAAAACTTACCCCGCCTTCATAACTTCCCAATTCCGTAATCTCCGTTTTGTCGGTGAAAAGTGCAATTCCTTCCTCACGCGCCTTTGCAACACTTTCACTTTCTTCCGGAGTTTTGTCGCCGAAAAAAATTTTGCCGGCGGGAGTGGGAATCATTCCGACTTTCCCGCGATAATTGTATTTCATTGCTCCGGCATAATATCCGCCGAGCGGACTCAAACAATACCGGGTATTTGAAAGAGTGCGAAAATGCAAAGTGTAATTTATCCCGTAATTGCCGAAATTTTTGACTTCCGTACCGTCGGTCGCGTCAATTCCCGTTTTGTAAAGATCGTTCACGTCGTCACCGATTAAAATGTAACCGACCCCGTCGCGCCCGGCATTATACGGCTTTTTCAAAGTCAAAACTCTGTTCATGTTCTTGAAAGTGCCGCGCAATTTAAGTTCGTCTTTCGGCAAAATTTCGGCGTAATTTATAAACTTCAAAGGATCCGCCGCAACCGGATACATTACGACCGAAATTTTTACCGGAGCCGATGCGTTGAAGTCGTAAACGCCGTAAATCAAACTTCCGGGCTTTAAAACTTTTTCGCTTATATTCTTTTGAAAAAGTGTCCTCTCGCCGCGTTTCAGATATATGTAAGAGTTTTCAAAATCGTCTTTCATGTAATCGGATTGAGTATTTTTCCCGACTTTCAAAAAATCGTCGCCGGGAGATGACAGCGCGCCGCGTGTAATGCGAATCGTATTTTCCGGGCCGGAAACATTTTCGACGATAACGGCAATTCTTTTTTTTACGCCCGTATCGTTCAGATGATAAAACAAAATCCGCGCCGGTCCGGAAACCGTATCTTCATACAAAATCCCGTTTTCCCTGACATATTCCGGGCTGTCGGAAAAAATCAGAGTTCCGCCGATGTCAACGGAATTTACTTCAAGTTTTCGCATTGATGTCGAAAAATAGTTTTTGTCGGTATCGGCGGCAAAACCGGTAATTGCGGAGGCAAGAGAAGTAACAAAAGTTACCGCCGTCGCAAAAAATTTTCCCGCAAAACTCATCTTCAAAAAATCACCTTCCAAATTTATAAAATTTTTAAATACTTGCAAATATCGTCGATAATCTGCAAAGGTGACCAATCGGTTGTATCGACTTTGTAATCGGCAAGATCGTAAAATTTTTGGCGTTCGGTGAGAAGTTTTTTAATCGTTTCAAGTCTTTCGTCGCCGCCGCCGTCCAAAACGGGACGTTCGCCGCGCCTTGAAGTACGATTCAAAATTTCTTCCGGTTCGGCAGTCAGACAGATTATCACGCCGGATTTTTTCAGAAGTTCAAAATTTTCCGGGTCTTTTATCGTGCCGCCGCCGGTCGATATTACAAGACCGCGCTTTCCCGATACTTCGCGAACGGCTTTTTTTTCCAAGTCGCGAAAAAAACTTTCTCCGTGTTTTTCAAAAATCGCCGGGATTTTCATTCCGAAATCTTCTTCAATCTTTTGGTCCAGATCGACAAAAGGCCGTCCGATTTTCGGAGCAAGCATTTTCCCCAAAGAGGTTTTTCCGGTTCCCATAAACCCGGTCAAAATTACGTTTCCTTTCATTTTTCCTCCGTCACAAGTCAATTTTAAAATTTCCCGCACATATTAGCAAAAAATTGAACTTATCGCAAGCCGTTCGGATTTTTTGAAACATTTGACCGGCGGGATTGAGCGTGTTAAAATACGCGCAGATTTTTTTCTTGAAAATTTTTGGGAGTGAAATTTTTTTGGATACTTCGATATTGCCGCCTTTATGCATAATGATTTTGGCATTGACGGGCGGTTATTTTTCTTTAACGGAAACCTCTTTGCAGGAATGTCGGCACGGCAGAATCGAAAAACTTGCCGACGACGGGGACGAAAACGCAAAAGCGGTCTTGGAAATTTTGGAATCGTCGCACTTGTATTTGTCGGTCGCCCGGATCGGAATAATTTTGACCGCAATTTTGTCCGGAATTTGTGCCGTCCTCTGTGTGCCTTTAATCTCAAAACACCTTGAATTTATGGAAAATGCGGAACCGGTTTCGCTCGCAATTTCAACGATAACGACGGCTTTCACAATGCTTTTGATCGGGGAATTTTTGCCCAAGCGCGCAGCTCGTCAGGTACCGGAAAATTTTTTGCTCAAACATCACAAAAGTTTTTCCCGGCTTGTCAAAATTATATCGCCTTTCGTTTCAATGCTCACGAAAATTGCCGGCGGTGCCATGTTGCTTGTCGGGATGAATACGGAAACCGAAAATACCGTTACCGAAGATGAAGTCAAGGATTTGATCGAACAGGGAACGAAGGACGGAACTTTTGAAAAGACGGAACAGGAAATGGTTACCGGGATTTTCAGATTGAGCGATCAGACGGCTTACGCGCTGATGACTCCGCGAACCCGGATAGTTTGGCTGGATTTGACCGACGACATTCGACACAATTTAAAAATTTTGAAGGAAAATCCCCATACAATTTTGCCGGTCGGTTACGGAAGTTTGGACGATTGTCGCGGCGTAATTTACGCAAAAGATATTTTGAATGAACTTCTCGAAAACAAAAATCCGGACGAAATAGATTTGTCGAAATTGACAAGAAAACCGGTTTACGTTCCCCGCACAATGGAAACTTTTCGCCTTCTGGAAAAATTTCAGACTTTGGGCGTTTCGGAGGCAATGGTCTTGGACGAATACGGCGGGGTTACCGGATTTATAACGATTGACGACATATTCAGCGAAATTGTGGACACAAAAGACAGTGACGATTCCGGAAATTCTCAAATCGTTCAACATGACAAAAATTCCCGCTTTGTGGACGGACTTTGTGCGATTGACGATTTTAAGGAGAGTTTCGGAATTGAGTCTTTCCCTTATGAAGAGGAAGATCATTATCAGACGATGGGCGGTTTTGTCACTTCATATTTCGGATATATTCCGAAAGTCGGAGAAAGTTTTGAATGGAACGGCTTGCAATTTGAAGTTACCGGAATGGATCGCGCCAGAGTTGCCGGAATTTTGGTAAGACGCATAAGCAAAAATACCGAATCTAAAATTGAGGTGATGAAATGAAAAAAATTTTTGTAATAGGCGGGGGACCGGCAGGAATAATGGCGGCGATAACGGCTGCGGAAAACGGTGCAAATGTCACTCTCTTTGAAAAGATGAATCGGATCGGAAGAAAACTTTCGATAACCGGAAAAGGTCGTTGCAATTTGACGAACGCGACGGATATTCCGGAAGTGATAAAAAACATTCCCGGCAACGGAAAATTTCTCCACTCCGCACTCCAAAATTTTACGCCTCAAGACACAATCGGATTTTTTAACCGGCTCGGACTTGAAACAAAAATCGAACGCGGCAACAGGGTTTTTCCGGCAAGCGATCGGGCATCGGACGTTATCGACGTGCTTATTCGGAAATTGGCCATGTCCGGCGTGGAAGTCAAAACAAATTTTCAGGTGAATGAGATTGTCGTCGAAGGTCGTGCCGTGCGGGGAATTTTGAGCGGCGGCAGATTTATCGAAACGGATACGATAATTTTGGCAACGGGCGGCGCGTCCTATCCTTTGACCGGCTCGACCGGCGACGGGTTTCAAATGGCAAAGCGTTGCGGTCACACGGTAACGGAAATTTTGCCGGCACTTGTCCCGCTTGAAATTGAAGAAGATTTTGTAAAATCTTTGCAGGGACTTTCTTTGAAAAATGTTCGCGTAACTTTAAAAGCGGACGGCAAAAAAATTTCGGAGCTTTTCGGCGAAATGCTCTTTACACATTTCGGAGTAAGCGGCCCGATAATTTTGACCTTGAGCCGGACTGCGGCAAAACTTTTGCACGAAAAAAA
>CAJOPK010000241.1 GCA_905236255.1 uncultured Selenomonadaceae bacterium
CATGAGCTGTTTTTTGAGTTCTTTACGAATTTTTATATCTTCGTGAAGATTTGCCGCAAACTCGCCTTTTTTCTTGTCGGCGTACCATTTCGCGTCCCAAGTCTTGACGATGCCCAGACGCATTCCGTGCGGATGTACCTTCTGACCCAAACCGTTTCCCTCCTTTTATTCTGCCGCAGACTCTTCTTCTCTCTCTTTGACCATCACCGTGATGTGAGAAGTATGTTTCAAAATACTGAACGCCTGACCGCGTGAACGCGGGTGAATGCGTTTCAATGTCGGACCTCCGTCAACATAGCAAGTGGAAACATACAACTTATCGGTATCCATGTCAAAATTGTTTTCGGCATTTGCGACCGCCGATTTGAGAACTTTTTCGATGAGTCCCGAGCCGCGTTTCGGAGTAAACTTCAAAATCGCAAAAGCATCTTTTATATTTTTCCCGCGAATCAAGTTCATGACAATGCGAACTTTGCGCGGCGCAATTCTCACATATTTTGCAACAGCCTTGACTTCTTGTTGTGCCACGAAAGAATCCTCCTTTCCAAAAATCGGTTAAAACTTTTATTTGAGTGCTGTTTTGCGCTCTTCGCCGGCGTGACCTTTAAAGGTGCGCGTCGGTGCAAATTCTCCGAGCTTGTGACCGACCATATCTTCGGTTACATAGACCGGAACGTGTTTTCTTCCGTCGTGAACGGCAATCGTATGACCGACGAAAACGGGAAGAATTGTCGAACTGCGTGACCATGTGCGAACAACTTTCTTGTCGTTGGCTTCATTCAAAGCCTCAATCTTCTTCAAAAGTTTTTCCTGCACAAACGGCCCCTTTTTTACCGAACGTGACAAATCATTCTCCTCCTTTCGTCAAAATTACTTGCGACGACGAATAATAAGTTTATCCGATGCCAACTTCTTGCGACGGGTCTTTTTACCCATTGCGCATTTACCCCATTTGGTGACCGGACTTTTGCGACCGACCGGGCTGCGTCCTTCACCGCCGCCATGCGGATGGTCTACCGGGTTCATGGCAACACCGCGGTTGGCGGGACGAATACCCATCCAACGGGCGCGACCGGCTTTACCGATCGTGATGTTTTCGTGATCCAAGTTGCCTACCTGCCCGATTGTTGCGCGGCAGTTGATGTGAATTTTGCGAACTTCGCCGCTCGGCATGCGAATCGTTGCATAATCGCCCTCTTTAGCCATAAGCTGAGCCGCAACACCCGCACTTCTTACAAGCTGCGCACCTTTGCCGATCTTCATTTCGATATTGTGAATCATGGTACCGACCGGAATATTTTTGAGCGGCAAAGCGTTGCCTGTTTTGATATCGGCTTCCGGACCGGATTCGACTTTATCGCCGACCTTCAATCCGTTCGGAGCGATAATGTAGCGTTTTTCGCCGTCCGCATAATGCAGGAGTGCAATACGCGCACTGCGATTCGGATCATACTCGATCGTTGCAACTTTCGCCGGAATACCGTCTTTGTTGCGCTTGAAATCTATGATTCTGTAACGACGTTTGTGACCGCCGCCCTGATGACGAACAGTCAGGCGACCCTGTTGGTTGCGACCGCCGTGTCTTTTAAGCGGCGCAAGCAGGGATTTTTCCGGCTTGTCGGTTGTAATTTCTTCAAATGTGGAAACCGTCATGAAACGACGTCCCGGGGAATACGGCTTAAATGATTTAATTCCCACTTGCTTCAGACCTCCTTCTCAAAATTTTATGCGCTGAAGAACTCTATGGTTTCGCCCGCCGCAAGTTTAACGATGGCTTTCTTGTAGCTTGCTTTCTTGCCTTCAACGCGGCTCATGCGCATACGTTTTTTCTTTGCGCGAACGTTGACCGTGTTGACATTTTCGACTTTTACGTTGAAAACTTCGCGAACCGCGTCGGCAATTTGAATTTTGTTTGCGCGTTTATCGACGACGAAAACATATTTTCCTTCCGCCATGAGGTCGGTGGTACGCTCCGTAATAAGCGGGCGAATCAAAATATCTCTCGCTTCCAACAACATCAGACGTACACCTCCTCAATTTTCGCAACGGCATCTTTCGTAATAAAGAGTTTGTCGCTGTTCAAAATATCGTAAACATTGAGTTCGAGCGCGCTTATCGTGACGGCGTTGCGGAGGTTGTTTGCCGAACGCACGACATTTTCGATAAGCTCGGTCGTAATGAACAAGCCTTTTTTATCGTCAACACCGAAAGCCTTTTGAAATTCGACAAATTTCTTTGTTTTCGGTGCTTCAAAATCCAAGCTGTCCAAAACAATCAAGTCGCCGCTCTTAAATTTATCGGTCAAAACGCACTTCAATGCAAGGCGACGCTGTTTGCGGGGCATTGAAAAAGCGTAAGAACGCGGATGCGGACCGAAGACCGTGCCGCCGCCGCGCCAAAGCGGACTTCTGCGCGAACCGGCGCGCGCGCGTCCGGTGCCTTTCTGTCTCCAAGGCTTGCGACCGCCGCCGCGAACCATTGCGCGTGTCTTTGTGGAGTGAGTTCCCAAACGACGCGACGCAAGCTGCATGACGACCGCCTGATGAACAAGTCCTTCGTTCATTTCAACGTCGAAAATTTCCGCGCCGAGTTCCAAGTCGCCGACTTTTTTATTTTGCATATCATATATTGCTGCAGTAGGCATCTGTCAAATCCTCCTTTCAAAATTATTTATGTTTCTTCACGGGTTTGACGGTTTCGCGAACGATAACCAAGCCTTTTTTCGGACCCGGAATCGCGCCTTTGATGAGGATCAAATTTCTGTCCGCATCAACTTTGACAATCGTCAAACGCTGAATGGTTGTGCGATTTCCGCCCATGTGACCCGGCAATTTTTTGCCCTTGATCGTGCGTCCGCCCGGACCGGAAAGCATCGCGCCGGTTGAACCGGGTTCACGGTGGGATTTTGAACCGTGTCCCATGGGACCGCGTGCAAAATTGTGACGTTTGATGCCGCCGGCAAAACCTTTACCTTTGGAAGTGCCGATAACGTCAACCAAATCTCCCGCCGCAAAAACGTCAACGCCGATTTTATCTCCGACATTGTAATCGGATTCGGCATCAAGACGAATTTCGCGAATGTATTTGACCGCCTGCACCCCGGCTTTTTCAAATTCGCCCTTCATCGGTTTGTTGAGATGTTTTTCTTTGATGTCGCCGAAACCGATCTGAACGCCGAAATATCCGTCGGTGTCAACCGTTTTGTTGCGAATTACGACATTATTGCCGCTTTCCACCACGGTTACCGGAATAACCTTGCCTTCTTCGGTAAAAATTTGAGTCATGCCCAACTTTTTACCCAAAATCCATTTTTTCGCCAATGTTCACACCTCCCGAATCAAAGTTTAATCTCGATGTCAACACCGGCGGGCAAATCCAGCCGCATAAGCGCATCCGCGGTTTTTTTCGTCGGATTGAGAATGTCAATCAAACGCTTGTGAGTCCGCATCTCGAATTGTTCACGCGAATCCTTGTTGACGTGAGGCGAGCGCAAAATCGTGTAGATATTTTTTTCCGTCGGCAAAGGTACCGGACCCGAAACGGTCGCTCCGGTTTTCTTGGCCGTATCCACAATTTTTGCCGCACTCTGATCCAATGCTTTGTAATCATACGCCTTCAAACGGATTCTGATTTTTTGCTTTTGAGCCAAAACAATCTCTCCTCCTTCGGTTGCGAATCGAAGTCCGCAACACTGCTCCGCAACAGTTCCCTGCACCGACCGGATAACTTCGGCACAGCAATCTGTCATGTCAAAGCACACTGAACTTTCCTTAAAACCGCCGGCTATTATACCGGCACATTTTACGGGTTGCAAGAAAAATTTTTCCGCAATTTACAAATATCACCAACCGCAAAAAATTTTCACCGATTGACAAATTCGGCGTGTTGACTTTAAATATTTAATGAACTAAAATGATTTCGCCGAAAATCGTCGTCCCGACGGTTTTAATTTTACCTTGCAAAATGAGATTAACGACCATGAAAAAATTTGCTTACAATCAAATGCTGTTGATCGTCATAACGATCGGGCTTATCGCGGCACTCGTGATTGCCGGACAGCGACACGCGGTGGAGATCCACAACAATCAAATCGACCTTGCCGTCGATTACGAAAGTCTTTTGAACCTCTCGCAACGGGAAGGTGTTCCGCTTGAGGAAGTTTTTAAATCGGCGAAAGATGCCGGAATAACTTCGCTTGCGATTTACGACACGACTTTTGAAAAACTCAACCGATCCGGAAAAGTTCTTGCCATTTCCGGCGAAGAGATCTTGAAAAATTATCACGGCGGTGCGCTTGTCAATGCGCTCTGGCGGCAGGCCGTCGAAAACGGCACCATTGACGCGACACGCGTTTACATTGTCGGTCGAACTTTAAAAAATTATGAAGAGGCGAAAGCGGATTTAATTCGGCGCGTCGGCGCGGACAGAGTTCGTCCTTTTGCCGTCGGTGAAATTGAAGTTTTGGAAGTAAAAGCGCAGTACGGTCAATTTATAAAAATGCCGCTCGGAATTTCCACCGACGAACTCGAAAGCGCAAAAAATGCCGGATTTAATATTTTGGCGCGTCCCCGCAATTATCAAAAATGTACTCCGGAAGATGTGCGCGCCGTTTTCAATCGTCTGGACGGTTATCCGATTTCCGAAATTGTCTTTGACGGCAACGAAATTTTGGGCGCGGGTAATTTTGTGGACGTTACCGCCGAAGAAATGAAAAATCGCGATTGGACTTTGGGACTTATCGAACATACGACGCAACTTCAATTTTATCCGCAGACCGGAATGCATCAGCTTGCCCGGCAGCTCGGTTATGACAAGGTTGCCCGGCTTTATGCAATTCCCCGTGACGAACAGCCGAAACTCCTTTTAAATGATGCGGTCAATCGTTGGGTGACGACGGATCACGAAAGAAATATCAGAATAAATCTTTTGCGTATTTACGAAAAAGCTGCGCCGGAAATGAATTTGCTTGAAACCAATTTGGAATACTTTAAATCGGTTTCCGATAAATTGAAGGCGCAAGGTTATACGCTCGGCGCGGCGGGAACTTTCAGCGATTATTATCCGAATCGAATTTTGCGGGCATTGGTAATAATCGGAACGGTTGCGGCTTGCGTTTTGTACCTGTCTTTAATTTCGCGCAGAATAAATTCAAATTTGAGATTGCAAACGACTTTGCTTGTCGCATTTTCAATTTTGGCTGTCATTCCGATTTTGATGGGATC
>CAJOPK010000242.1 GCA_905236255.1 uncultured Selenomonadaceae bacterium
ATGGGATTTGTCTTACTGCTCGGGATAATCGGTCACAATATGACCGTCGTTTATGCGGCTTTAATAGTCTTTGTTTTGAAAATTGCCTCACAAATTTTGGGTATGCCGATAATTTTGGAATATATGGGAAGTCACGGATTGCAGATCGGAATAATCGTTTTGACGGCGGCTGTACTTGTTCCCATAGCCGACGGTACGGTAACAATTCACACAATCATACACGCCTTTAAAACGCAAATCGGAATTGTGGCGGTAACGGTCGGCGTTTTGGTTGCGATAGCCGGCGGGGCGGGAGTTCCCTTGATGCAGACGAATCCGAATGTAATTCCCGCATTGATTGTCGGGACGATGGCGGGGGTTTTCTTTTTCAAGGGAATTGCCGTCGGGCCTTTAATAGCGGCGGGAGTAACTTATTTCATAATGGCAATTTTTGAACATTTTAAATAGGAAGTGTTTTGATGTTACTTGAAGATTTTGATTACGAATTGCCGGAAGAATTGATAGCACAAAAACCGATTGAACCGCGCAACGCCTCAAGATTGATGGTGATAAATCCGAAAGACGAAACAATTTTGCACAGGCATTTTTTCGACCTGAAAGAATTTTTTACACCCGGCGACACTCTGATTTTAAATGATACGCGGGTTATTCCGGCGCGGCTTATCGGTCACAAGAAAACCGGCGCAAGGATTGAAGTTTTTTTGCTCCGGAGAATTGATTCGACGACTTGGGAAACGCTGGTAAAGCCCGGAAAAAAAGCCGGAGAAGGTACGGAAGTTTTTTTCGGTGAAGAATTGAGTTGCGAAATTTTAAGCCGGACGGATTTCGGCGGGCGAATCGTCAAATTTAAATTTGACGGCATTTTTGAGGAAATTTTGGACAGGCTCGGTGAAACTCCCCTGCCGCCCTATATTCACGAAAAACTTGAAGATACGGAACGCTATCAGACGGTTTACAATCGCGAAAGAGGATCGGCGGCGGCTCCGACTGCCGGACTTCATTTCACAAAAGAACAGATTGAAGATTTAAAAGATTTCGGAATAAATTTCGGCTTTGTAACTTTGCACGTCGGTTTGGGAACTTTTCGCCCGGTGCAGACGGAAAATATTGAAGATCACGAAATGCACGAAGAATTTTATACAATTCCGGAAGAAACCGCCGAATTGATTCGGAACACAAAACTTTCCGGGAAAAGAATCGTTGCCGTCGGTACGACTTCAATCAGAACTTTGGAATCGGCGGCGATTGACAAAATTTCGGTCAAGCCCGGTTCTTCCGCAACGAAAATTTTTATTTATCCCGGTTATGATTTTAAAATTGTCGATGCGCTTGTTACGAATTTTCATTTGCCGAAATCTACTTTGATAATGCTGATAAGTGCATTTGCCGGGCGCGAATTTGTTTTGAAGGCTTATAAAGAAGCCGTTCGGGAAAAATACAGATTTTTTTCTTTCGGCGATGCAATGTTTATCGAAAATCGTATAACGAGGTGAAATTTTTTGAGATTGTATATTGCGGAAAAACCGAGTATGGCAAAGGAAATTGCCGATTGCCTTAAAAATCCGGTAAGGCAAAACGGATATATAAAGACCTCCGGCGGAATTGTCACATGGCTTTTCGGACATGTTTTGAAAGGGGCTCAGCCGCAGGATTATGACGAACGCTACAGGCAGTGGCGGGCTGAAGATTTGCCGATTGTTCCGAAAGAATGGAAACTTTTTGTTGACCCCAATGCCGCCAATCAATTTAACGTCGTCAAAAATCTTATTTCAAAGGCTGACGAAATTGTTCATGCCGGCGACCCGGATCGGGAAGGTCAGCTGTTGGTTGACGAAGTTCTTGATTTTGTCGGGAACAGAAAGCCGGTCAAAAGGATTTTGTTAAATGCGCTTGATGAAAAAAGTATCGTCCGGGCAAATTCCGATTTGCGCGACAATAAAGATTTTTTCAATTTGAAACAGTCGGCACTCGCCAGAAGTCGTGCCGATTGGCTGATCGGTATGAACCTTTCCCGCGCTTATACTTTGGCGGCAAGAAGATCCGGTCATCAAAAAATTCTTTTTCCGATAGGCAGGGTAAAGACTCCGACTCTTGCTTTGGTTGTTCGCCGGGAAAGAGAAATTCAAAATTTTAAGCCGGTCGATTTTTTTACCATTCAAGCGGCTTTCAAACACGAGAACGGAATTTTTTCGGCAAAATGGAAGCCGGATGAAAAATTGATAAATACTCCGAATGAAACACGGGACAGAGACGGCAAAATTTTGAGTGCTACCGCCTTTGATTCCGAAAACCGACTTATAAACAAATCCGTTGCACAAAACTTTATGGAAAAGTTTTCAACCGCGCCGCTTGACGGAAAAATTTCTTCTTACAAAACTTCCGAAAAAAAAGAGGCTCAACCTTTGCCGTTTTCACTTTCGACTTTGCAGGTTGCCGCCGGAAAACAATTCGGATATACCCCGCAAAAAGTTTTGGATACGGCTCAATCTTTGTACGAAAAAAAATTTACGACCTATCCGCGCTCCGATTGCGAATATTTGCCGCCCACTCAATTCGGAGATGCCGCCGCAATTTTAAACAATTTAAAATCGGCAACCGACGGCTCTTTGCAAAAACTTGCCGAAAATGCCGATTCTTCAATCAAAAGCCGCGCTTGGAATCAATCAAAAATTTCCGCTCACCATGCGATTATTCCCACCACCAAAAGAGTTACCGGCGGTTTGACGATTGAGGAGGAAAACCTTTACAATCTCATTTCCAAAAATTATGCCGTTCAATTTTATCCGCCGCACGTTTACGACGAAACGACCGTCGAAGTCAAATATAAAGACGAAAAATTTACCGCGCGCGGTAAGGTTATAAAGCAAGCCGGTTGGAGAGAATTTTACGTTGCTCCCCGCATAAAATCCGATGACGAATCCGATGCGATTTTGCCGAAAATGAAAAAAGGCGATGATGTGATTCATCAAAAATCGGAATTCAAAAAGAGTACCACCAAGCCGCCCGTCAGATTTACTTCTTCTACTTTGGTGCAGGGTATGAAAGAAATTCATAAGTACGTCAAAAATCCCGAATCCAAAAAGCAACTCAAAGACGTTTACGGTATCGGCACGGAAGCCACGCGGGCAACGATTATCGAAGACCTTTTGAAGCGCGGATTTTTGAAAACCGTCAAGAAATCCCTTTACCCTACGGACAAGGCGTATATGTTGATTGACGCTTTGCCGGACGAAATGACTTATCCGGACGCAACCGCAATTTGGGAGGATAAACTTCATTCAATGTCCGAAGGCGACGGAACGCTTGAAGATTTTCTCGCCGGGCAGGTCGAATTTACCCGCGAACTTTGCACAAAAGCCGAAACCGCAGAAATTCAACTTGCGGAAGGAAGTTTAAAGTGTCCGCGTTGCGGTACCGGAATAATGGTAAAAAGAAACGGTAAGAACGGCGAATTTTGGGGTTGCAGCAATTTCCCGACCTGCAGAAACACTTGCCCGGATAAAAACGGCAAGCCGGATTTTGAAGGCAAAAAAAATACGGGGTCATATTTTGTACCGCCGGCAGATTACAATCCGGCAGAATTTTGGGGGAGTGCCGCAAATGAATTTTAACGAACTCGGATTAAATCCGGAAATTTTGAAAGCCGTAGAAAAATTTGACAAGCCGACGAAAATTCAGGAACTCATAATATCGAAAATTTTGGAAGGCGGAAATTTTATCGGACAGGCACCGACCGGCACCGGAAAAACTCTTGCATATCTTTTGCCGGCAATTCAAAAAATTGATGCAAACGACTCCGGCTTGCAGGTTTTAATTTTGTCGCCGACTTATGAACTTTCAATGCAAACAGCAAAAACTGCGCGGGAAGTTGCGGAAATTTCGGAACTCAAAATAAAAATTCAATCGCTTATCGGCGGGGCAAACATAAACCGACAAATTGACGCGCTCAAAAAAAATAAACCTCAACTTGCGGCGGGATCAGCCGGCAGAATTTTGGAACTTTGCCGGAAAAGAAAATTAAATCTTGCACGGGTTAAAATTTTGATTTTGGACGAATTTGACAGACTTCTCGACGATCAAAATTTCGGGACGATAAAAGAAGTTTTAAAACTTTTGCCGAAAGATTTTCAATGTTTAATGTTCAGTGCGACTGCCGGGAAAAAATCTTTGGAGCGGGCGGAAATTTTTTCGCCGACTTTGATTAAAGTCGAAACGGACGAACTTTTTTCGGCGGCAAGGGAAAATCTTTACAAAGTCGTCGATTTTCGCGACAAAATCCCGGAACTCCGCAAACTTGCCCGCAAACTTCCGATAAATCGCGGATTGGTTTTCATCAACAAAAATTTTGACGTAAATACCGCGCTTGAAAAATTGAAATATGAAGGGTTGAAAGTTGCAAGTTTGGTCGGCACTGCCGATAAAGTTGCCCGGAAAAATGCGCTTGCCGATTTTCAATCCGGGAAAATTCAACTTTTGCTTTCGACGGATTTGGCGGCACGGGGACTTGACATAACGGAAATTGATTACGTCGTGAATTTGGATTTTCCGGAAGACGCGCAAATTTATCTTCACCGTGCCGGCAGGACGGCTCGCGCAGGTCAATCCGGAAAAGTTTTGACTTTGGTTGACAAAAAAGAAATTGCAAAACTCGAAAGTCTTGCAAAGAATTTAAAAATTGAACTTAAAATTCTGAAGTAAACTTGAATTTCACCCGGTGATTTTTTCGTCAACGCGAACTCCCTTTAAAAGCCAAGTTTGCGGTTGAGTTATTTTGACTTTGACAAGATCGCCGGGTTTTTCGTTTCCGTGCCGGAAAAGTACCAATTTATTTGTACGGGTTCGTCCGGTAAAAACATTTTTGTCGGTCTTGCTTTCGCCTTCGACAAGTATTTCAAAAACTTTGTCCTTCATCGTCAAATTTTTTTCCAGACTTATTTCGTTCTGCGCGGCTATCAATTCTTCAATCCGGCGGATTTTAATTTTTTCGTCAATCTGATCCGGAAAAATTGCGGCGGGAGTTCCGCTCCTTTTGTTGTAAATGAAAGTGAAGGCGGCATCAAATCGAACTTTGCGAATAAAATCCAAAAGTTCGGCAAAGTCTTCTTCGGTTTCACCGGGAAATCCGACAATTAAATCGGTCGTCAATGCAATGTCCGGAATTTTTGCGCGGATTTTTTCGACGAGATTTAAATATTTTTCCGCCGTGTAAACCCGGTTCATTTTTTTCAAAATTTTGTCGCTGCCGTGCTGAACGGGCAAATGTATGTGTTCGCAGATTTTTTTGCCGGAGGACATAATTTCAATGACTTCGTCGGATAAATCTTTCGGGTGACTTGTCATAAAACGAACTCTTTCAAGCTCGGAAATTTTATCGACTTCCGCCAAAAGTTGTGCAAAATTTGTGTTCGTGCCTTTGCCGTAAGAATTTACGTTTTGACCGAGCAAAGTAATTTCCTTAAATCCGGAATTGACCGCCTCTTTGATTTCGTCAAAAATTTCCTCCGGCGAACGGCTTCTCTCACGACCGCGAACGTAAGGAACTATGCAGTAAGTGCAGAAATTATTGCAGCCGTACATTATCGGAATAAAAGTCGAAACACTTCCGGCGCGAATGGGAGAAATTTTTTCGATTTCGGTTTTTCCGTCAACATTTGAAATGTCAACAACCTGCCCGCGCAGAGTTTCAATTCCTTCAACAACGCGGGCAATTTCGGAAATTTGCCCGGTACCCAAAACAAAATCCAAATGCGGCGCACGTTTTATCAAATTTTCGCCTTCTTTTTGAGCCATGCAACCGGTCACTCCCAAAATCATTGAAGGCTTTTTTGATTTCAAGCGTTTGAGTTCTCCGATTTTCCCGAAAGCCTTATCTTCCGCAGTTTCGCGAACGCAACAGGTATTTATCAAAACCAAATCCGCATCTTCAAAATTTTCGATCCGGGTATAGCCGATTCCGCGCAAAAGTCCTTCCATTCTTTCGGAATCGGCAACATTCATCTGGCAGCCGTATGTCAAAATTTTCAACTTTTTCATTTCGTTTCGTATATCCTTTCAAAAAAAATAAACGCCCGGCACAACAACCGCGACATTTACCTCTTTTCCCTATAAAAAATGGCAGGGGTAGCTGGACTCGAACCAACGCATGCGGGATTCAGAATCCCGTGCCTTACCAACTTGGCGATACCCCTGTGTC
>CAJOPK010000243.1 GCA_905236255.1 uncultured Selenomonadaceae bacterium
AACAATCTGAATTTAAATTCGTAAAGTCCGAAACGCGGCTTGCGAATGTGGACACGATTTAAAATATACGGATTTGTTTCAAGTGTATTCAAGCCGGGTTCACCGGTGACCGCCGTCAAATAATCTTCGTTTTTCAACATTTCGACGATCTCCGGAGAATAAAAGCCGTTCGGATAGGAAAGGCTGTAAATCGTCCGCATACCGTTCCACTCCATAAAAATTTTTGAATCCCGGATTTCGTGAATCCTCGTTTCATTGTCCAAAACATTGAAGGGAATGTGATCCGCCGTGTGCGATCCGATTTCAATTCCGCGCCGTTGCATATCCTTCAGCTGTTCAAAATTCAAATATCCGGGCTTGCCGATTTTATTTGTTATCATATAAACAACCGCTTTCATTCCGTGACTTTCCAAAATCGGCAACATATTTTTATAATTGTCCTCGTAACCGTCGTCAAAAGTCAAAACGATCGGCTTTTCCGGCAAAGTCCCTTTTCCGTGCCGGACTTTCATATAGTCCTGCAAAGTTATCGTCGTATATCCTTCAGATTTCAGATAATCAAGTTGAACGGAAAAGTCCGCCGGAGATACGTTGTATTTTTCCGAATCAATATCCGGGTGTTCGGCGACCGTGTGATATTCCAAAATCGGAAAACCTTCCGGCTCCGGCAAATTTTTAAAATAAACTCCGAAAATAATTGCGGCAAGTACAAGGATTGCAAAAATATATTTCAACAAAAAATCTCCCCCGAAAAAATTTTTTCTCCCGGAAGTATAATCCGAAAATTCATTTATGTCACCGGGAAATTTAATCGATTGCATATTGAAACCCGAACCTTACTCGTCAAGCCTTCCGCCGTCTTTAAAGCGGCTTGACAATAATTTTTTTTGGCGTTATACTCAAAAAAATTTGGTGAAAGATTCGGAAAATTTTAATTTCGGCAAAGTCGCCCGAATTGTCCGGGCGCGATTTATAAAAACGTGTTTAGAGAAGGGGGATTTTTTAATGGAGAAGAAAAACGTCGTGAACCTTCCGTCCTTGATCAGTGATTATTATACTCTTGCTCCGGATCCGGAAAACAAAACTCAAGGTGTTGCTTTCGGTACTTCCGGACACAGAGGCAGCTCGAAACTCCACAGTTTCAACGAAACTCATATTCTTGCAATCGCGCAGGCGGTCGCGGAACATCGCAAAGCCGAAGGTGTAACCGGTCCCATGTATATCGGCGCGGACACTCATGCACTTTCCGAGCCGGCACTCCGTTCCTGCGTTGAAGTTTTGGCGGCAAACGATGTCGAAATTGTCTTGCAGGAAGGCTTTAAACCCGTCCCCACTCCGGTTGTTTCCCGCATAATTCTCGAACACAATTTTGAGAAAAAGAGCGAAAAGAAAGCGGACGGTATCGTAATTACTCCTTCCCACAATCCCCCGACCGACGGCGGCATTAAATACGATCCCATTACCGGCGGACCGGCAAGTGCGGAAGCCACCACCAAAATTCAGAATCGCGCAAACGAGATCATTAAATCCGGCGGCGTTGACAAAATTAAGCGCGTGACTTTTGAAAAGGCAATCAAGCAGGATAACGTTCATTTCATGGACTACATGATGCCTTACGTCAAGGCACTCGGAAGAGTCATTGACATGGATGCCGTTGCAAATTCCGGCTTGAAAGTCGGCTCCGATCCTCTCGGCGGCTCCGGAATTTTCTACTGGGATCTCATCAACGAAGTTTACAAGATCAAAACTCCGATTACCGTCGTCAATCCCAACATCGATTACACATTCTCCTTCAAGCCGCTTGATCATGACGGCAAGATTCGCATGGACTGTTCGTCACCGTTCGCAATGGCAAATCTCATCAAGATGAAAGACGATTACGATATTGCTTTCGGCAATGACACCGATTACGATCGTCACGGAATTGTCACCCCGCAGGGATTGATGAATCCGAATCATTATCTTGCCGTTGCAATCCGTTATCTCTTTACGAATCGTCCCGGCTGGAGCAAAGACGCGATGGTCGGCAAGACTTTGGTTTCAAGTTCTCTTATTGACAAAGTTGCGGCGGATATCGGCAGAAAACTTTGCGAAGTTCCGGTCGGTTTCAAATGGTTTGTTGACGGCTTGTTTGACGGCTCCATGGGCTTCGGCGGCGAAGAGTCTGCGGGTGCATCCTTCCTCTGCAAAGATGCAAGCGTTTGGACGACCGATAAAGACGGCATCATTATGGACTTGCTTTCAATCGAAATTACGGCAAAGACCGGCAAAAATCCGTCCGAACATCACAAAGAACTTACCGACAAATTCGGAACATTCTACTATGCCCGCAAGGATACTCCGGCAACTCCGGATCAAAAAGCGGCTCTCGGCAAATTGGCTCCCGAAAATCTCAAAGCCGACACTCTCGCCGGCGACAAGATTACCGGCAAATTCACCAAAGCTCCGGGTAACGGCGCATCGATCGGCGGCTTGAAAGTCGTAACCGACAAAGGCTGGTTTGCGGCGCGTCCTTCCGGCACGGAAGATATGTGCAAAGTTTATGCGGAGAGTTTCGTAAGTGAAGATCATTTGAAACAAATTCAGAAAGAAGCACAGGAAATTGTCGCGTCCGTTGTGTGATAAAAATTTTCGCCAAATATTTTTGAATCGAATATAAAAATTTTCCCGGAGCATTTTGTTCCGGGATTTTTTGTCGGCGAAATTTACTGTAATCCTGCAAATGAATAATGTATTCAATTTTTAAACCGCTTGAAAATTTATTTTTGTTTGTTATAATGCTTTGAAGTTTTTGTAAGAATTTTGAAAGGAATGATTCGGATGGCTGACGTTAATGCGGAAGCATTGGCTCTGCACAAAGAGCATCACGGAAAATTGGAAGTAAAAAGTAAAGTTGCACTGAAAACCAATAAAGATTTGACGCTCGCTTATACTCCGGGCGTTGCGGCTCCCTGCCTTGAAATTCAAAAAGACAACGACAAGATTTACGATTATACGAATCGCGGGAATTTGGTTGCCGTCGTCACAAACGGAACTGCGGTTCTCGGTCTGGGTGACATTGGTGCCGGCGCGGGCTTGCCGGTCATGGAAGGCAAGTCGATTTTATTTAAGGGCTTTGCCGGTGTCGATGCCATTCCGATTTGCCTGAATACCAAAAAGGTTGACGAGATTGTCAAAACCATTCAACTCATGGCTCCGAGTTTCGGCGGAATAAATCTTGAGGACATAAAGGCTCCGGAATGTTTCGACATTGAACACGCTTTAAAAGACAGTGTGGATATTCCGGTTTTCCATGACGATCAGCACGGTACGGCGATTGTCGTCGGCGCGGCTCTGATTAACGCATTGAAACTTGTCGGCAAAAAATTCAACGAAATTAAAGTCGTCGTAAACGGTGCCGGCGCGGCAGGTATGGCTATTACTTATCTCATTCAAAAAATGGGCGCGGCAAATGTCATGCTCTGCGATTCGACCGGCGCGATTTATGAAGGGCGCGGCAAGGGTATGAATCCCTACAAAGATCAAATTGCCGCCGTCACAAATGCCAACAACGAATCCGGTCAGCTTGAGGACGTTATCGGCGGCGCGGACGTTTTTATCGGCGTATCCAAAGCCGGACTTTTGACCGGCGAAATGGTTAAGAAAATGAACAAAGACGCGATTATTTTGGCGATGGCAAACCCGACTCCGGAAATCATGCCGGACGAAGCGAAAGCCGCCGGTGCGCGTGTGGTTTGTACCGGACGCAGTGACTTCCCGAATCAGGTCAACAATCTTTTGGCTTTTCCGGGAATTTTCAGAGGTGCGCTTGACGTTCGTGCAACCGATATAAACGAAGAAATGAAAATTGCCGCCTCTTATGCGATAGCGTCGCTTATTTCCGATGACGAACTCAACGAAGAACATGTAATTACGACTCCTTTTGACGAAAGAGTTGCTCCGACTGTTGCGGCAGCCGTTGCAAAAGCGGCGATCGAATCCGGTGTTGCCAAAAACAAAAACATTACTCCGGAACAAGTTGCGGAACACACAAGAGAACTTTTGAAAGGTTGACAGCCAAAGCAAAGCGGCTTGATGCGCATTGTAATCCCGAAAAAAAATTCCGTCGAATTTCTTCGACGGAATTTTTTGTATTCCGAAACCTTTTTAATTTATCGGCGTTTCAAAATTTCCAAAATCGCCGGTGCAATATCTTTCGTTTTAGCATTTCCGCCCAAATCCGGCGTTAAAGTCTTTTTCTCGACAAGCAAAGTTTCAATCGCCGAAATGATTTTGTCCGACCAATTTTTATATCCGAAAAATTCAAGCATTTGAGCGACGCTCCAAATTGCGGCAAGCGGATTGGCAAGACCTTTGCCCGCAATATCCGGCGCGCTCCCGTGGATCGGTTCAAACATTGACGGGAAATTTTTTTCGGGATTTAAATTTGCGCCCGCCGCCAATCCCATGCCGCCGGCAATCGCCGCGCCCAAATCCGTCAAAATATCGCCGAATAAATTGCTTGTTACGACAACTTGAAAACGTGCCGGATTTTTTACAAAGAACATCGCCGCCGCATCGACAAGCAAAGTGTGAGTTTCGACTTCCGGATATTCTTTTGAAATTTCCTTAAAAATTTCGTCCCAAAATACCATCGAATAACCGAGAGCGTTTCCCTTGCTTATGCTTGTGACGGATTTCTTTTCCCGTTTCGCAATTTCAAAGGCGTAACGAATAACCCGTTCCAAGCCGTGCCTTGAAAAAACTCCGGTCTGCAAAGCGGTTTCGTGAGGCGTTCCCGGATAAAGCCGCGCCCCGACGTTTGCATATTCGCCTTCCGAATTTTCGCGAACGACGATCATGTCAATATCTGATTTTTTTATTCCGGAAAGCGGACAAGGTGCGCCTTCCAAAAGTTTCACCGGACGAAGATTTATATACTGGTCAAAACCGCGCCGAATTTTCAAAAGCAATTCACCCAGCGAAACATTGTCCGGAACGCCGGGAGAACCGACCGCTCCCAAATAAATCGCGTCAAAATTTTTCAGCTTGTCAAGCATATCGTCGTCAGCCATGCGACCGGTTTTTTTGTAGTATTCGCAACCGTAAGGAAAATCTTCAAAACTTACTTCAAATGTCTTGTCAATTTTGGAAATCCCGGACAAAACTTCTTTGCCGGAAGAAATTACTTCCGGACCTATTCCGTCGCCGGCAATCACCGCAATTTTAAAATTCCGCATATTTTCCCCCACCTTTCCATAATTGAACCTCTCCCGGCTAAAGCCGGAAGATTCTTGAAAAGATTGACGGTCAAGCCGCCCTTATTCTCAAAGGGCTGTCC
>CAJOPK010000244.1 GCA_905236255.1 uncultured Selenomonadaceae bacterium
AATTCCTCCGAAACATAGTCCGTCGCCAAAATCGACAACGCGAAAATTCCCGCCGTTCCGGCAATCGCAGTTTTTTTGTATTCCAAAATTTTTTCCAAGACGCTCCGGAAGATTCCGTAAAATTTCCCGGAGTAAGGGTCTTTGACTTCACCTTCTTTGACCTTGATAATTTTTGTTCCGAAAAGCGGGGCAACCGTTACCGAAACCAGCCATGAAAGCAGCAGGGAAATTCCGACGACCCAAAACATATCTTTGCAAAATTCGCTTGCCATTCCGTCCGCAAAGGCAACCGGAATAAATCCCGCGCAGGTTATCAAAGTCCCCGTCAACATCGGTTTTGCCGTGACATTGAAGGCATGCCGGGCGGCATCAAATTTTGAAAATCCGCGCTCCAGCTGAACGCTCATCATTTCGACGGCAATAATTTCATCGTCCACCAAAAGACCGAGCGCAATTATCAAAGAACCGAGCGAAACTTTATGCAGATCGATTCCCGCAATATACATGAAGCAAAAAGTTCCGGCAAGTACAAGCGGGATACAACCGGCGACAACCATGCCCGTTCGGACTCCCAAACTTGCAAAACTGACCGCCAAAACTATTATAATTGCCAAGACCAAAGTTTCGACAAATTCGTTGATTGATTCCCTTACAACTTCCGGCTGATCCGAAACTTCATTGATTTCCAATCCGGCGGGAATATCGTTTTGAATTTCGGAAATTTCTCTTTCCAAATTTTCGCCGAGTTCCAAAATATTGCCGCCGTCCTCCATCGCAATCGCAATTCCGATTGCCGGCTTGCCGTTAAAAAACATTTTTGGTTCCGGCGGATTGGCAAAAGTTCTTTCGATTTTGGCAATATCCCCAAGCCTGAAAATTTTTCCGTTTGCGTTTATCGGCAATTTTTTTATTTCTTCAACGTTGTCAAAAACTCCGGTAACCCGCAAATAAACATCATCGGTTGCAGTATCAATCATTCCGGCGGGAGTAAGTTTGTTACGTCGGGCAAGAGTTTCGGAAATTTCGTCGGGTGAAATTCCGAGTTCCGAAAGTTTTGCGCGATCGACTTCAATGTAAACTTTTTCCGGCTGAACTCCGAGCAGTTCAATTTTTTTCACGTCGTGAACATTCAAAAGTTCCCGCCGAATTTTTTCGGCTTCCTTTCTGAGTTCTTCATAATCGAATCCGTCGCCTTGCAAAGCGTAAACCGATCCGAAAATTTCGTCAAACGTATCATTGTAATAAAGCCCCGAAACTCCGTCGGGCAAATCATCTTTAATATCTTCGCAATAATTTCGGACATCGCGCCAAGTCGGGCGAATCAAGGCGTTGTCAATCTCATCTTTTAAACCCAGATAAATAATTGTTTCACCGGGTCTTGTTTCACTTATTATGTAATCTTTTCCGGGAATATCCTGCAATTTTTCCTCTATCTTGTCGGTAACCTGTTCGGACATTTCTTCGGCCGTTGCTCCCGGCCAATAAGCGGCGACAATCATTTCGCGAATGGTAAATTTCGGATCTTCCATTCTTCCCAAAGTAAAATAAGAAAAAATCCCGCCTATTGCGGCGACCGCTATAAAATACCAAACGAGAGTTTTATTTTTGAGTGCGACTTCGGTTAAATTTCTCATTTTTCGTCAACCCTCATTTGCACTTTTTGATTTTCGCGAAGTTTGTTGACTCCGGCGGTTACCGCGATCTCTCCCGGTTTCAATCCGCTCAAAACAGCGTCTTTGTCGTCAAAACTTATCACTTTTACATCTTTCAAATTTACCGTGTCGTCGTCCGCAACAATCCAAACCTGCGCCTTGTCGCCCGTTTGATAGATTGCGGAAAGCGGAAGTTTTACGGCATTTGACGGAGTCAAATCCGAATCTCCGGACAAAATCACGCTTGCGGTCATTCCCAAGCGGATATTCGGAGAAACTTCCGGCAAGGAAATTTTTGCTTTGTAAGTCTTTGAATTTGCGTCGGCAATGGGAGAAACTTCCCTTATCACTCCGGAAATTTCATCGGGCAACGCCCAAAATTTTACCGTGACTCTTTTCCCGATCGGCGCGTCGGTCAAATGATTTTCCGGCACATTTATTTCAACTTCCAATTCGTTCGTCCGGGTCAAAGTCAATACCTGTTGTCCGGCGGATACGACCTGCCCCGACTCCGCGTTTATTGCGGAAATTACTCCGGCGGCATTCGCTCTCAAATCCGTGTAAGAAAGTGCATTGTGACCTTCGGCCGCCTCAGTCAGGGCACTTTGATAAGCCGCCAAAGCCGCCTCATACTGCGTTTGATATTGATCCAAAACTGCGGCGGCGACAGCCTGCTCGGCGTATAATTGCCGGTATCTGCTTAAATTGCTTTCCGCCAATTTTAATTGAGCAAGTGCGGAAGATACTTGAGCATCTCCCCGATCCGACTGTTGCAAAATATCTTTAGGGTCAATCGTCATAAGCAAATCTCCGGGGTTGACGATACTGCCGACCTCAACATTTCTGCTTATGATTTTTCCGCCGACTTGAAAAGACATATTCGTTTCATACCTTCCGCAGACGGTCCCGGAATAAGTATTTTCGGAAATTTCCGCCGCCGGACTTACTTTTTGCGTTTTGACGTAAGGAATTTTTTCTTCTTGAGCTTCTTCATCACCGCAACCCGAAAAAAATAT
>CAJOPK010000245.1 GCA_905236255.1 uncultured Selenomonadaceae bacterium
GACATACCGGATGTTTCGTCGGCAAAAATGAGTATCCCTTACTCGACGGCGGTTGCAATTCTCCACGGACTTTACGATTTGGAAGCGTATGAAAAAAATATTTTTTCGCAACCGGAATTGCATCGCCTTGCAAAAAAAATTGAAGTTGTTCACTGTGCCGAATTTGATTTGCCGTATCCTCAAAAAAGAATCGCCGAAGTAAAAATATTTTTGAAAGACGGTAAATCTTTTTGCGAACGAACAGACATACCGAAAGGCGAACCGGAAAATCCATTGACCGAAATTGAACTCGAAAACAAATTCAGTAAACTGTCCCGGTTCGGCGGTAAATCCGAATTTGAAATCGAAAAGATAATTGAGGTCGTAAAAAATTTTGAATCGGAATCCGGTGAATTGTTCAAACTTTTGAAATAGGAGAAGATAAATTGTGAACCGCATGGAACAAACGAGAAATTTTCTCAGACGAATACAAATGCCCGGCGGAGATGACTACACTTTGCCGGACTCGGAAAAACGTTTCCCGGACGGCGGGCAATATCGTTTTGAAGTTCCCGGTATTCAAAGTCCCGGCGTCATGAGAGCGTTGCTGAAAAAAGTGAACGAATACGGAATTTACATTCACCGCGTCACGCAAACAAAAGGAATTATGTTTTTGACCGACGAAGAAATTTCCGACATGATCGAACAGGCAAATTTGCAAAAGGTTGAATTGTACTTGTCGATCGGTCCTCGTGCCACGACGGACACAAGCGCATCGGTAAACACTCCGGAAGGTGTTCGCATGGGTTACCGGTTAAGAGGGCAGGAACAAATAATACGTGCGGTTGAAGATGTGAAACGTGCGGCGGCTCTCGGTTGCAGAGGTTTTCTCGTGTACGATGAAGGTTGTTTGTGGTTGCTCAACGAAATGAGAAAAGCCGGAGAAATTCCGGAGAATTGCAAATTCAAAGTTTCCGCTCACATGGGACACGGCAATCCCTGCTCCGCAAAACTTTTGGAAAGTATCGGTGCCGATTCGATAAATCCGGTGCGCGACATTCAACTGCAAATGCTTTCGGCAATGCGTCAAGCCGTCAACTGTCCGATAGACATACACACGGAAAATCCGAAGTCAAGCGGGGGATTCGTTCGTCACTACGAAGTGCCGGAGATGATAAGAATTGCCTCACCGGTTTATTTGAAAACGGGCGGCTCCGTCGCGCAAACTCACAGTTGGGATTCAAGCGAAGCCGATGCCGGAAAACGTGCAAAGCAGGTTCTTCTCGTGCAACGGGTGATAAAAAATTATTATCCTCAAGCCGTGCAATCGCCGCAAAAATAATTTTTCGCCCGGAGGGATTTTAAACATGAAACATCATCTTCAAAATTCGGATTATCCCTTCGTGAAAAATCCGGTACGTTTCGACAAATACACGGACAGAAATTTTTTGTCATACTGTTTGGGCGCAACGCTGTATATGCCCGGCACGAAAAAATTTTCCGACTTCATAATTTCCGGCAAATATCCCGGCTTGACTTCAATGGTCTGTTGCTTTGAAGACAGCTGTCCCGCCGACGAAGTTGCCGAAGCGGAAGAAAATTGTTTGTCCGGGTTAAACGTTTTGTCAAAAACTTTCGACGAAAAAAATTTTTCCGAACGTATGCCTCTTTTATTTTTTCGCGTCAGGGATTTGGAACAATTCGAAAATTTTTCCGAACGCTTGAAACCGGAGCATATAAAATTCATTGCCGGATTTGTTTTTCCGAAATTCAATTCCGACAACGGCGAAAAATATTTTCTCCTGCTCAAATCTTTGAATGAAAAATTCGGAGAAATTCTTTACGGTATGCCCATAATCGAAGACAAAATGCAGGCTTTCAAAGAAACGCGACAAAAAGAATTGTCGGAAGTCAGCGCGCTTTTGCAAAGATACAAAGATTTTGTTTTGAACGTGAGAGTCGGCTGCACCGATTTTTCTTCCCTGTTCGGAGTTCGCCGCGACGTTGACTATACGATTTACGATATCGCCGTCATAAAAGAGATTTTGACGGATATACTCAACTTTTTCAATCGTTCGGGGGATTATGTTTTGTCCGGACCGGTTTGGGAATATTTCAAAGTCAACAAAAAAATGAAGTTTACCGAATTGCCCGAATCGGATATGCAACAAGCCTTACTGCGACGCGTTCCTTTAATCAACACGGAAACCGACGGACTTATACGGGAAATTATTTTGGACAAGGCAAACGGATTTGTCGGAAAAACCGTCATACATCCTTCGCACATAAAATTTGTGAACGGAATTTATGCCGTCACCCGCGAAGAATACGAAGATGCTTTGCAAATTTTAAATCTTGATGACGGAGTCATAAAAAGCAAAAATGCAAACAAGATGAACGAGATAAAACCGCATCATTCATGGGCGGAACGTGTCGTAAGACGAGCCGGAGCTTACGGCGTGATAAAAAATCGGGAAGAATATCAAAATTTGTTCGTTTAAAAAATTCGGAGCGTTTTATATGCCGAAAAAAATTTTACTGACAAACAAATATGCCGGCGCGGCGGAAAAAATTATTCGCGAAAAAATTCCGGACGGCTTTAAACTTTTAATGCTTGACACGGTGACGCGAGAAAATTTAATATCGCACGTCCCCGAAGCGAATTATCTTTTATGCAGCGGGAGATTGAGGATTGACCGGGAAATTTTGGAGCGGGCAAAAAATTTGAAAATGATTCGGCGAACCGGTGTAGGCACGGACACTTTGGACATTGCGGCGGCAAAAAAATTCGGCATACCGATTTACGTCGAAAGAGGAATAAATTCCCGGAGCGTCGCCGAACACGCGCTTTTGCTGACTCTCGCCGGTCTGAGAAATTTGCCGGCAATTCATCGGAATACGGCAAAGGGAATTTGGAAAAAACAGGAACAGGGTTTGACGACTCACGAACTCGGAGGAAAGATCGTCGGAATTGTCGGCTTGGGCAACATCGGAAAAAAATTTGCCGAAATGCTTGCCGCCTTTGACGTGAAGATATTATACTGCGGGCACAAAAAATTGAACGAAACGGAAGAATTTAAAATCGGCGCGGAATATGTAACTCTCGAAAATCTTTTGCACCGCTCCGATATAATTTCGTTGCACGCTCCTTTGACCGAAGAAACTTTCCGTCTGATTTCCGACCGGGAATTTTCACTGATGAAAACGGGCGCGATAATCGTGAACACCGCGCGCGGAAAAATTATCGACACTCCGGCTCTGATAAATGCGCTTGCCGAAAAAAAAATTTCCTTCGCCGGGATCGATGTTTACGAGGACGAGCCGTTTTCCGAACCGCATCCCCTGTCCGAATTTGAAAACGTAATTTTGACTCCCCATATCGCCGGCATCACACACGAATCATTTGCCGAAATGATTTCCCGCGCTTTTGACAACATAAAAAAATTTGATTCGGGAGATATTGACGCAATAAGAAAATTTCGCATTTGTTGAAACTGTTTTTACCGGAGGTTGTTTTATGTCATACGCAGTAATGAACATGAAAAAAATTTTGAAAGGTTGCTTGAAACAGAAAACTTTTTTTGACAAGTTGAGATATTTGAAATACGCTTACATCGGATACAAAAACGGAATTATTCCGTTCAGAATCGATCGGTTCGCGGAAAATTGTGTTTACGATTACAATCTCGACACCGGTTTTTCCGCAGAAGAAAAAGATTGGTTTTATCAACGCGGTTACTACAGTTTCAAAGCCGGGTTTTGCGGACTGAACCGGGAGAATTACAAAAGTTTTATTTCCGAATTTGATTTTTACGCTCCGCGAACTTACATCGA
>CAJOPK010000246.1 GCA_905236255.1 uncultured Selenomonadaceae bacterium
TAAATAAAAATCATTTGAGTTTCAAGTCGAAAAATTTTACGACCGCAATCAAACGGTTGCTTTAAAAAATTTTTTGCGCGCCTTGTGAATATCTTTTGAAAATCTTTCCTCTTCGCTGAAAATGCAACCGCAATAATTTTGTCGATAAAGTCCGAGTTCCAAACTCAAATCAATTCCTTCCTGCCAACCCGAACGAAAATCTTCATAATAAAATTTTACGCCGAATTGCTTTGCAAAATTTTCGGCAATACTTTTCATGAGTTCATGATTTTGATGAATACTGTAAAAAAGGGTGGAAGTAAAAATTTCAAAATTATTTTCCGCCGCAAATCTTGCCGCCTCGCCCAACCGCCGGGCGTAACAAATTTTACAGCGTTTGTGATGACCGTCCGCATTTTGAATTGTATCCGGCGAATTTATATCTTCGATTGTGCCGGCAACTTTTTGCAAAAATTCCCGTAGTCCGTAATGATTGTCGTAAAAGAGTTTCATTCCGACTTTTTCGGCAAATTCCCGTGCCGTCAAAAGTCGCCGCCGCCACTCTTGATGCGGATGAATATTCGGATTAAAAAAATATCCGACGGGTTCAAGATTTTCTTCGCGTAATTTTTTCACCGGATAACATGAACACGGAGCGCAACACATATGCAACAAAATTTTCATTCGTTTTCCTCAAAATTTTCAAAAGATTATTTAAAAACGGTATAAAGAAATCCGAAAATCGCGGCAACCATTGTGCCGGTCAAGACTTGACTGTGGCGACTGCTTGCACTTATTTCTTTTTGACTTGTGTCTGTTGCGGCTCTTATTTCCGTACGCAACGACTCCATTTTATCTTCAAATCTGTCCATGCGTCTTTCCATTCCGTCCATACGCTTGTTAATGTCAAGCTTAAATTCCCGTACTTCTTCGCGTGTATCCCGGAGATTCTCTGCAATATATTCGTTAAAATCTTTATGGTTTCCCAAGCCGGCCGGGATCGTTCACCCCTTTCAGAAATCTTCATCAAAATCGAAAAGCCGGGTTTCGTTTTTATTTTTGCCGGGATAACTTATTTTCATGTGACTGTAACCGGCTTCGGTGACGACGCGCCCGCGCGGGGTTCTCATTATAAAACCCAGCTGCAAAAGATAAGGTTCGTAAATATCTTCAATGGTTTCGCGGGTTTCGCTGATTGATGCGGCAATCGTTTCAAGCCCGACGGGACCGCCGTGAAATTTATTTATCATCGCATCCAACATTCTGCGATCCGTGTGATCCAGTCCGGCACGATCCACTTCCAATTCAAGCAGGGCGGTATCGGCAATTTCGTTTGTAATTGTCGAACTTCCCGCAACCTGCGCGAAATCCCGTACTCTTTTCAAAAGTCTGTTTGCAATTCTGGGAGTTCCGCGAGATCTGCGGGCAATTTCTTCCGCTCCGTTCGGTTCAATGGGAATTTTCAAAATTTCCGCCGCCCGTGTGATAATTTCCACAAGTGCTTCGGTCGAATAATATTCAAGCCGGGAAATTACTCCGAATCTGTCGCGCAGGGGCGGTGACAGCGCTCCTGCTTTTGTGGTGGCCCCGACCAAAGTAAACGGGGAAATATCCAATCTGATACTCCTTGCTCCCTGTCCTTTGCCGATTATTATGTCAAGTGCAAAATCTTCCATAGCCGAATACAAAATTTCTTCAACCTGCCGGCTCAATCTGTGAATTTCGTCTATGAACAAGACATCGCGCGGCTGCAAATTTGTCAAAAGCGCGGCCAAATCTCCGGATCTTTCTATTGCGGGACCGGAAGTCGGGCGAAAATTTACTCCCAATTCGTTTGCAATTATCGCCGCCAAAGTGGTTTTTCCCAATCCGGGCGGGCCGTACAAGAGAACATGATCCAATGCCTCTTTTCTTGCCGTTGCCGCCTTGACGAAAACCGACAAATTTTTTTTCGCTTTTTCCTGTCCTATATATTCGCTCAATCTTCGAGGACGAAGACCGGTCTGCCAATCGTCGGTACTCTGTTCGTCCGTTGCAATTATTCTTTCGTCCAAAATAAAACCTCCGGATTGTTAAGAATCGGCAAGTCCCAAATTTTTTAAAGCTCCCGCCGATTTTCGCCAATCTTTTTTTACCTTTACCCACAAATCCAAAAATACGCCGGTGCCTGTCAACATTTCAATTTCCGGGCGGGAATTTTGACCGATCGTCTTTAACATCGATCCGTTCTTGCCGATTAAAATTCCCTTCTGCGAATCTCTTTCGACGTAAATTGTCGCCCGGATATAAGTCATTCCGCCCTTTCGCTTTTTCATTTCTTCAATATCGACGGCAACGGAATGGGGAATTTCTTCTTCCGTCAAATGCAAAATTTTTTCCCGGATAAGTTCGGCAATTATCAATCTTTCCGGCTGATCCGTTACCATATCGTCCGGATAATATTTCGGGCCGGGCGGCATAAATTTTTTTGCCTCTTCCAAAAGTGCGGTGACATTTGAACCGTCCGCCGCGCTTATCGGGACAATTCCGGCAAAATTGTATCGACCGGAATAATCGGAAATTATCGGCAAAAGTTTTTCGCGCTCCGGCATAAGATCAATTTTGTTTACGACCAAAATTACCGGCTTTGTCGTGGCACTTAATCTTTCAAGAATATATTTTTCGCCGCCGCCAAATTTTTCATTCGCATCGATCACGAAAAAAATCACATCGACTTCCTTCAAAGTTCCTTCGGCCGCACGCAACATATATTCGCCGAGTTTAAATTTCGGCTTGTGTATTCCGGGCGTATCCAAAAATATAAATTGCGCATCTTCGTCGGTAAAAATACATTGTATCCTGGTTCGGGTAGTCTGCGGCTTATCGGACATTATTGCAATTTTTTGACCGATAATTTTATTGACGAGTGTTGACTTTCCGACATTCGGGCGACCTATCACCGCTATAAATCCGGATTTAAATTCGTTTTGTTTTTTCATAAAATTCCTTTCCGTCGTAAAAAATTTTCTCAATTCATTCGACTTTAACCTGCAACCATAAATTATTGTAATACCTGTCCATGTCGTTTCCGAGATATTTGTAAGTTTCCTGCCCGGAATATACTTCCGGATTCGGAAAAGCCACCGGAGATTCTCTGATTTCTTCGTCCTCCTCCAAATCCTGCACGGCGATATTCGGAGTGGAATATCCGAGATAATCAAAATTTATCACGGCAATATCCGGGCGGCACATAAAATCTATAAATTTATGCGCGTTTTCAACGTTTTCGGCATCGCGGGTAATGACCCAAGAATCAATCCAAAAATTTGTGCCTTCACGGGGAACGACGAAATCATAATTCGGATTTTCCAGCATAATCATCAATGCCTCACCGGAAAAAACCACTCCCATTTTTGCTTCACCGGAAATCAATTTGTCTTTGACTTCATCGACAACGTAAGCCTGAACGATCGGCTTTTGTTTTATCAGCATATCCCGCGCAAGTTTTAAAGCAGTCTTGTCCGTTTCGTTCATACTTTTTCCCATAATTTTCAGCGGAATCATCAGCGCATCACGGGCGGAATCCTGCATCAAAATTTCGTCTTTATATTTTTCTTCCCAGAGAATCGTCCAGCTGTTCGGAAATTCTTCAACCCGTGTCTTGTCGTACATTATGCCGACCGTCCCCCAACAGTAAGGCACGGAATATTCATTTTCGGAATCAAAACTTTGAGACTGCCGGAAAAAATCCTCGCCGATATATTCCTTTGCATTGGGTAAAAAATCAAAATTCAGCGGCTGCAAAAGATTGTTTGCAATCATCTTTTGAACCATGTAATCGGAAGGGCAAATTACATCGTAATGCACGGCACCTTCCGCAACGCGGGGATACATTGTTTCGTTTGTGTCGTATTCGTCCAAAATTACCCGGATACCGGTTTCCTCTTCAAATTTTTCAAGGACTTCCGGGTCGAGATAATCTCCCCAACTGTAAACGTATACAACATTGTCGGACTTTTCTTCTTCGGCGGAAAGTCCGCAACCCGTCAAAGCCAAAGTGAAAATCAAAATGCAAAGTGCAAAAAATTTTTTACTTTCCACCTTAAAATACCTCCTTATCCGCAAGGCGTTTTCTTGCCATCGTAAAGAGGATAACGAAAATTACGACAAAGAAAAATACCAAAGTCGACAGAGCATACATTTCCGGGTGTATTCCCAATTTAAGTTCGGCATAAATTTCGGTCGGCAAAGTATCGACTCCCGCGCCTTTCGTAAAGTGAGTTATTATGAAATCGTCGGCGGACATTGTGAAGGCAAGCAAAAATCCGGCAAAAATACCGGGACGCAATTCCGGCAAAATTACCTTTACAAATGCCTGAAAAGGTGATGCTCCCAAATCAAGTGCCGCCTCATAAAAACTTTTGTCAAGCGACATAAATTGCGGCATTATGCAGAGCATGACATATGGAACATTGAAAACTATATGAGCGAGCAAAATCGTCCCGTAACCGAGTTTGAGTCCCATTCCCATGAAAAGCAACATCAGGGAAATTCCGGTAACAATATCCGCATTCAAAATCGGAATGTTTGCGACTCCCATAAAAATTGCGCGCGGTTTCTTCCCAAATTCGCGCAGGGCAACACAGGTTATCAAAGCAATAATCGTTGCAATTCCTGCGGAAAAAATCCCTATCGAAACGGTATTTTGGAGCGCGTCAAAAATCTGTTCGTTTTCAAAAAGCGAATCGTACCATTTGAAAGTAAAGCCCGTCCAATGACCGCGATAACGACTTTCGTTAAACGACTGCGCCATCAAAACTCCGATCGGTGCATAGAGAAAGAGGAAAATTGCGGCAAGATAAACAAATTTTAAACGTACAATCATTTTTCCTCAACCTCCTCATGCGAATTGTCAAAAAATATCGTGACCGCCATATTTATCAAAATGAAAATCATCAGAACCATTGAAAGCCCGGCTCCCCAATGCCAGTTGTATCCGGCTATAAATTCCTGTTCGATTACGTTTCCTATCAGCAGAAGTTTTCCGCCGCCGAGAAGAGCCGAAATTACAAAAGTCGTCAAAGCGGGAATAAATACCATCGTCATGCCGCCGGCCGCGCCGGGCAAACTCAAGGGCAATATCACTTTCCAAAAAGTCTGCATATAACTTGCGCCCAAATCCCGCGCCGCCTCAATTATTCTCTTGTCGATTTTGGAAAGCGAAACATACAGCGGCAAGACCATGTAAGGCAAAAAATTATAAACCATTCCGATTATTATTGCCGTCGGGGTGTTTATCAATGCAACGTCCGGAAGATTAAAATATCTCAAAACTTGATTTATTATTCCGTTCTTTTCCAAGATTGTCTGCCATGCCATTGTAAGCAAAAGCGAGTTCATCCACAGCGGCAAAATGAAAAGCAGAGAAACCGCCGTACTTAAATCCCTTGCCTTGTCGGTCAAAATCAGGCAGAGGGGATAGGCAAGGAGCAAGCAA
This sequence comes from uncultured Selenomonadaceae bacterium, assembly GCA_905236255.1. GTDB lineage: Bacteria > Bacillota > Negativicutes > Selenomonadales > Selenomonadaceae > Quinella. Next base: position 5,456 of record CAJOPK010000246.1, read on the forward strand.
ATTATTGTGCTTACAAGTGCCAAGCCGATTGACAGCAACAACGCCTTGAAATAAGGCGGCTCAAATGCGAGGGTAAGATTGGCCGGAGTAAAAATTTCGTCGTCGTTCGTCAAGCCGTACCAAATCATACACAAGAGCGGGACGAAAATAAAAATTCCCGCCCAAAGACAAAAAGGGGTCATGAATAAAGTTTTCACTCCCGCGCTTTTAAACATCGCGAACCGCCTCCTCATCTTCCGATTGCGGCTTGCTCATGATCTGAATATTGTACGGGTCGAAAGTTACGCTGACTTTTTCGCCGACTTCCCTGCCGTGCGTCGATTGTACAAGCCAATCGAATCCGTCCGCCTCAACGATAATATCGTAAGACATTCCCCAAAATACGACTTTTTTTACAACGCCGTTGAAAGAATCTTCCGTCGGCTCACCCAAAATAATATCTTCCGGACGAATCTGAACGTCAACCGGACATTCCGGCGGAAAACCCGTATCTTCGCAGGCATGTTCGCGCCCGAAAATCCGGACAAGTTTGTCGCGAACCATGATGCCGTCGATAATGTTGCTGTCGCCGATAAAATCCGCAACAAAAGCATTTTCCGGCTCGTTGTAAACCTGTTCCGGCGTACCGATCTGCTGAATGTATCCCTGATTCATTATGACAATTCTGTCGGACATGGAAAGAGCTTCTTCCTGGTCATGCGTGACAAATACAAAAGTTATTCCGGTTTCGCGATTTATCCGGACAAGTTCGCTCCTCATATTCCGGCGAAGTTTCAAGTCAAGCGCGCTCAAGGGTTCGTCAAGCAACAAAACCTTCGGTTCGTTGACTATTGCGCGGGCTATTGCAATTCGTTGCTGTTGACCGCCGGAAAGTTTGGTAACGTCATTTTTTTCGTAACCTTCAAGATTTACAAGTTTCAGCGCATAATTTATTTTGCTGCGAATAAATCCCTCGTCCATTCCGGAAATTTTCAATCCGAAGGCAATATTTTCCTCAACATTCATGTGGGAAAAGAGAGAATACTTTTGAAAAACTGTATTGACCGGTCTTTTGTTCGGCGGCAAATTTGTAATGTCCTTGCCGTCAAAAATTACCCGCCCGGAGTCCGGTTGTTCAAAACCGCCGATAATCCGGAGCATTGTGGTCTTTCCGCAGCCTGACGGTCCCAAAAGCGTGATAAACTCGTTCTCGTAAATCGTCAAGTCAATCTCGTCCAAAACCGTCAACTTGCCGAAAGCCTTTGCAACATTTTCCAAACGTATGATTTCCCGTTTCATTTCCCGCAACCTTTCCTTTACAATGATTAAAATCTTAAACTTCCCGAATTTTATATTCCCGGCACAAAAAAATCAAATTCTTTTTTCTCTTTCCGTTATAATGACTTTCGGCAATGTATACAGTATATATGCCGAAAAATACCGGACAAACAAAATTTGATATGCTAGACTTCCCCACATCAAGACAGAAAGGGGACTTACAAAATGTCTGAAATGAAAAGTTATGTCGACTCCGTTCTTGAGGCGGTAAAAAAACGCGATCCGGAGCAAGTCGAATTTCAAAATACCGTTCGTGAAGTTTTGACCACAATTACTCCGTTTCTGGAGAAATATCCCAAATATAAAGCGGAAAAAATGTTGGAGCGCATGGTTGAGCCGGAACGCGTTATCACTTTCCGGGTTGCATGGCAGGACGACAACAACGTCACCCATATCAATCGCGGCTATCGTGTTCAGATGAATTCGGCAATCGGACCTTACAAAGGCGGTCTGCGTTTTCATCCGAGTGTCAACCTCAGCATTTTGAAATTCCTTGCTTTTGAGCAGGTTTTCAAAAATTCGCTTACCGGACTTCCGATCGGCGGCGGCAAAGGCGGCTCCGATTTCGATCCGAAAGGCAAATCCGACAATGAAGTCATGAAATTCTGCCAGGCATTTATGACGGAACTTTGCCGTCATATCGGTCCTCATACGGACGTTCCGGCGGGCGATATCGGTGTCGGCGGTCGTGAGATCGGCTATCTCTACGGTCAGTACAAGAGAATCCGCGACGCTTACGATGCGGCGGTCCTTACCGGCAAAGGCTTGACTTACGGCGGAAGTTTGACGAGAACCGAAGCTACCGGTTACGGACTTCTCTACTTCGTCAAAAATATGCTCGACGAAAAAGGCATCAGCCTGAAAGATAAAACCGTTGTCATAAGCGGCTCCGGAAATGTTGCAACTTATGCGATTGAAAAAGCGCAGGAATTCGGCGCAAAAGTCGTCACCTGCTCCGATTCCGACGGATACATTTACGATCCGAACGGCATTGACCTTGCGGCTGTCAAAGAAATTAAAGAAGTCAAACGCGGACGCATTAAA